>JAGLKL010000115.1 GCA_023141075.1 Alphaproteobacteria bacterium | reverse complement strand
GAACCTTATAAAGGCCACAGCGATACTGAAATCTTATTGAGCGCATTTGTTCATTGGGGTATACAAAAAACCCTTAAAGCTATTAACGGAATGTTTGCCATAGCGCTATGGGATAGGAAAACATGTGCCCTTTATCTGGCGCGCGATCGTATGGGCAAAAAACCGCTTTATATTGGTTGGTCGGGAAGTGCTTTAGTCTTTGCTTCAGAGTTAAAATCTTTTTGCGCCCATAGTGATTTTAAACGCGACATCAGCCGTCCGGGTTTAACAGCTTTTATGCGTTTTGCCTATGTCCCTGCGCCATTGTCGATTTACCGGGATGTATGGCAGCTTCCAGCCGGTATGATGATGGCGCTGGATATGCGCATGTTGCGCTCCGGGCAGAGCTTAGAGCCGCTTATGGAGCCATATTGGAGTCACAAAGAAGCCCTGCAAGAGGCGCAAAAAAATAAAATTGAGAATACGGATCAGATTATTGATGAATTCGAAGAACTCCTTTCCGGGTGCGTAGCAGAGCGCATGGTTGCAGATGTACCTTTGGGCGCGTTTTTATCCGGTGGGATTGATAGTTCTACGGTTGTTTCTCTAATGCAAAAACAGACCAACCTGCCGGTGAAAACATATACAATAGGGTTTGAAGAGGCGGGGTTTGACGAAGCAAATCAGGCAAAAAAAATCGCGCAGTATTTAAAAACAGATCATCACGAAATGATACTAAATGCTCAGGATGCCTTGAACATCGTGCCAAAACTGGCTGAAATATATGACGAACCTTTTGCAGATGCTTCGGCTATTCCCACATATTTGGTTTCGCGCTTCGCCCGTGAAAGCGTGAGCGTGGCTTTATCCGGAGATGGCGGCGATGAAATGCTGGGTGGGTATAACCGCCATGTGTCAGGACCAAAAGCATGGGATATTGGACAGAAGATTCCGCCTAATCTACACAAGCCCCTAGCGCAGGTCATCAAAACGATTCCGCCGCAAATATGGTCGGCTCTTCGTTCCAACCGCCCGCAATTTGGTTCTCATATGCATAAATTTGCTGATTCGTTGATGGTCGGTACACAAAGCGATCTTTATCTCTCGCTGGTTAGCAAATGGCAAAAACCAAGGGAATGCGTCATTGATGGATACGAAGAACGTATTCCGTTGGTCGATAAAAACATACAAATAGAAGGTGAGCTCAGCTTCGCCGAACATATGATGTATTGGGACGCACTGTCATATCTGAGTGGCGATATTCTTACCAAAGTCGATCGCGCCTCCATGGCCGTAAGCTTGGAAGCACGTGCGCCACTGCTTGATATGCGGATATATGAATATGTCTGGCGTTTGCCTTTAGATGTGAAGATCAAGGGCGAGCAGGGCAAATGGCTCCTCCGTCAGGTTTTGAAACGCCATGTACCCGAAGAATTATATAATCGTCCCAAACAGGGCTTTTCCGTCCCTATAGAAACGTGGTTGCGTGGGGAATTAAAAGACTGGGCGGAAGACCTGCTTGACGAATATGAACTTAAAGCCGCCGGGTTACTTGATTACAGGCGTATCACCAAGATGTGGAAGGAACACCAAAAGGGGCGGGGCAATCATGCTGAGCGACTTTGGTGTGTGCTCATGTTCCAGTCTTGGTACAGACAGTGGATTAGCGGGTAAGGAAATATGTCTCTACAAGATAAAAAGATCTTATATATCTTCAGTGCTGCAGACTGGGACAGTCGCTATGCATTGGCGCATGCGGCCAAAGAACAGGGAGCGGAGGTAACTATTTGTCTGATTGGCGCTAGAGAGAGCGACCGAAACAAGGCACCGGGCATGAAAGTTATTTTGTTGCACAAAAAGAAAGGCATAAACGAGAGCCTCATAACACCATTTGTCTTGCTGCGATGTATTAGAAATATTATTGCAGCAGAAAAACCGGACATTATTCATGCTGTGACTCTCAAATACAGTTTTATAACTGCGCTTGCAGCATTAGGAATAAACAGCGTGCAAAAAGTTTTTACTATTGCAGGACTCGGTTATCTTTACCGCAGCGATGACGCAAAATCGATAGTGTTGAGATATATGCTGTGGCCGTTTCTGATATTTTCATTTCGTCAAAACCGCACCTGCTTGATTTTTCAAAATGCTGATGACAGAGCATTACTTATCCGTAAGAACATCGCAACAATAGAATCCAGCCATCTTATAAAAGGCTCGGGTGTCTATTTAGACCGTTTTGATCCAACGGAAGAAAAGCAAGAAGAGAATGCACCTCTGGTCTTTATGCCCACGCGCCTTGTGCACGAAAAAGGGATAGCCATATTTATCGAAGCTGCACGCATTCTCAAAAACAAAGATGTAAATGCGCGTTTTGAAATAGCAGGTGGACTAACCAAAGATAACCCCAGAGCCATCACTCGCGAAGAGATGGAAGCTATGACCAAAGAAAACGGAGTTATTTGGCTTGGGCGGATCAACGATGTTCCTGCCAAACTTAGGGAATCGGCTCTGGTTGTTTACCCTTCATATTATGGAGAGGGGATTCCCCGTGTTCTTCTCGAAGCATGTGCCGCCGGGCGACCCATTATTACAACCGATCACCCAGGATGCCGCGAGGCTGTAGATCACGAACACAACGGCCTTTTAGTTCCTGTCAAAGACCCGCAAGCGACCGCTAAGGCTGTTGAAATGCTGCTTGCTAATCCGCAGCGTCGCAAAAAAATGGGACAAAACGCCCGCGTGAAAGCTGAGAAGGAATTTGATATTCACGAAATTGTCCGTCAAACGCTTGAAATATATAAGAATATATAAGCAACCCTTGATAATAAGTTACCATTTATGTCACAATAAACGAACTAATCGATAAAACTATTCTGACCAACCTTAAAATATCAAGAGGTGAAACCATAGCTAGCCAGAACAAAGAATATCTGACAGGAAAACTATTAATTGCTATGCCGACAATGGGCGATCCGCGGTTCCATCGCGCTGTGATTTTCCTTTGTGCTCATGATGAAGGCGGGGCTATGGGGTTGGTTATTAATCACGCTCTTCCAAGCATTGACCTTAACGATCTTGTTAAGCAGATCAAAGTCGAATCAGACATAAAAGTCAATTTTGAAAATATGAGTTTGCCGGTTATGTACGGCGGACCAGTAGAATCAGCGAGAGGGTTTTTACTTCATTCTGGCGATTTTATCCGCGCCGACACAATGCAGATAAACCGCTTTTATGGCGTAACGGGTACGCTTGATGCTTTAAAAGATATTGCGCTCGGGAAAGGGCCGGAGAACCTTATGTTTATTCTTGGCTATGCCGGATGGGATGCCGGGCAGCTCGAAAGTGAGATCATACAAAATGCGTGGCTGGTTTCAGAGCCAGATGAAAAACTCGTTTTTGCAGCTAACCATCAGAGTAAATGGACCGAGGCCGTTGGCAAACTAGGCATTGACCCGGCAATGTTATCAGGCGAAGTTGGAAGAGCCTGAAGAAGACATTCATTTTTCACGAAAACAAAAAACATGCCGCACCTTCAAATAAGGAACGGCATGAAAGAATAAGAAATTATTTTGCCCTAAACAATCATATTGTCTGCATCAATCAGATCTTGGACATCTTCGATACCGGTGACGGAAGTAAGTATGGCAATCGTAACAAAGTTATCGGCACCACCGTTCGCATCAACACTAAGGTAAGAATTAAAGCCATCTTCCGTAATTTGTACAAAGTCGGTAATGACGTCTGTCAGAGGATCATAATCGCTCAATACATTTGAGATATCAATCATGTCTCCTTCATTAACAGAAAAGTCCTCAATAGTGTCTACACTTCCATCCATCGTGATAAATTTGAAAGTGTCTGCTCCAACATCCGCAGATACACCGGAGGTGTCTCCTACAAGGATATCGTTTCCTGCACCACCAACGAGTATATCATCACCATCGCCGCCATAGAGATGATCCCTGCCGTCGCCGCCATAGAGTTCGTCATCACCATTACCTCCAAAGAGATGGTCATTACCCGATTCACCATGGAGTATATCATCACCATCGCCGCCATAGAGATGATCCCTGCCGTCGCCGCCATAGAGTTCGTCAGCACCATTACCTCCAAAAAGCCGGTCATTACCCGATTCACCATGGAGTATATCATCACCATCATTGCCATAGAGCCAATCCTTGTCATCGCCTCCAAAGAGTTCGTCATCACCATTGCCGCCATAGAGCCGATCTCTGCCATCGCCGCCAAAGAGTTCGTCATCACCATCGCCGCCATAGAGCCGATCATTACCCGATTCACCATGGAGTATATCATCACCATCGTTGCCATAGAGTCGATCCTTGCCATCGCCTCCAAAGAGTTCATCAGCACCATCGCCGCCATAGAGCGCATCGTTTCCGGGAGTACCGTAAATATAATCTACTTGGTTAAGAGTAAAGCTGATTGTTGCGGTATCTGTTTCACCGGTCGCATCTTCTAAGGTATAGATGAAACTGTCTCCACCGATATAGCCCGTATCCGGTGTGTATGAGAAGGTGCCATCCACAGAAATAGTGATGGAACCGTGATCTGTCGCATATGTACCGGAAACAACAGCAATCGCGTCCCCATCCGGATCACTGTCATTGTCAAGCACGTTACCGTTAATAACAATATCCCGATTACCTTCAAATGTATCATCTTCCGCTATGGGCGCCTCACTTGAAGAAGCCGGTACTACGTTCAAGGTCACAATTGCCGTATCAGTATATGTGCCATCGGTAACCTCGTAAGTGAAGCTGTCCGTACCATAGAAGTTCTCAGCCGGGGTGTATGTGAATGAGCCGTCTTCGTTCAGGACAACACTTCCGCCACCTGCTGTGGGGATATTGGCAGCCACAACAGTAAGGCCATCACCATCCGGATCAGTATCCACACC
>JAGLKL010000114.1 GCA_023141075.1 Alphaproteobacteria bacterium | reverse complement strand
TTTTAAAAACGGGGTTGCGGATTGTTTTAAAAACGGGGTTGCGGATTGTATTGTTTTTCAATGCGTTAGAAATAGTTGCGACTGATGTGAAATACTGATATCTAATCTCTTCTAGGAGCTAGAGCAATACAATCGGGAAGAAGCGAACAGGCATCTTTTGCAGAGGTCTTGGAATAACCTTCAAAACGTCCGCGATATATCCATCCTTGCGCTGTTTTTAGCGGCGCTATTTTGCTTTTTGCACTGCTTAAAGATGGAGGAAGCATGTTAAGTGTCGTCGTCAGAGCATTTTCCGTTCTTTCTCGAGAGGTAAACGCACCGATCTGGATAGACCAGTCACCATGTAAATTGGTTTTCTCAAACTCTGTTTGTACGAGTTTATTGGATGTAGAGACAGGAGCGGAAGGCTCAATTTTTGTAACGTCTGCACTTGCCAGAACAATTCCCCCCGTTTCAGCAAAACTACTTAAAATAGAAGGCGGTGTAGAATCTGGAAGAACCGGAACAATCGCGTGTGCTTTAATATTTCCTTTATTCTTTCTTTTTTCTTTCTGTGCATTACGGAGCTGTGCTGAAATCGCAATCAATCCTGTCTCAATGCGGTTGCGCACAGTTATATCGTAATCCCCTTCACCAATCATGCGGTTAAACATTGAATCTTCCTTGGAAGAATCAAGCATATCCCATCGTGAGAAACGGTTTTTTTCCGCAGCATAATCCTGTGAAGTAGATAAATCAGCATAAGCGTAAGTTTGTTTTGAACCGGATACAGGCTTTTTTGCCGGTACAGGCGCAGCCGGAGAAACTGAAATAACCGGGGCATACGCCGCCACAGAAGAAACTTTGGGGGACACAGCAGAAGCGACGTCAAAGCTTCCACTACCATCTTGCTGCGGTTTTCTTTTAGGAACAGGTGCTTTACTAGCCAGAATATAAACATCACCAATTTTCCTAAAGCTATCATCCAAAAGCCTTTTCATATGCGCATTGCGCGAACGCCCGGTACGGCCACCAAAAACAACACCGATCAGGCGATGGTCGTCGCGGACAACCGAAGCAATCAAATTAAAACCTGATGCTTTGATATAGCCGGTTTTCATCCCGTCCATGCCCTTATAGCTTTTCATCAGCTTGTTGTGGTTACGGTATGTTGTACCATCGTATGTGAAACTCTTGGTCGAAAAATAATGATAGTAGTCTTTATAATCTGTGATCATAGCATGTGCTAGAAGACTCATATCTTTAGCCGTGCTTACTTGCTTGGGATGATGCAATCCCGATGCATTCTTAAAGCGTGTTTTTTTCATACCCAAAGACCGGGCTTTTCTGGTCATCATCCGTGCAAATTTGTCTTCCGTTCCTCCAAGCTTTTCTGCCAGCGCAACGGCTATATCATTGGCAGACTTGGTGACAAGCGCCAATATTGCATCTTTCACCTTTATCGTGGAACCGGCAGGCAGATTCAGTTTACTGGGTGACATGCTCGCTGCATGCTGTGAGATGTAAACACGATTATACAATTTAAGATTACCACGCTCCAATGCATCAAAAACCATAAGCAATGTCATCAGTTTGGTCAGTGATGCAGGGTGAAGCACTTTATTTTCATTCTCACGATATAAGATACGCCCTGAATCGGCATCCATAACATAGGCAGCATATCTGTCCTGAAATACGTTTGATTCTGTGCGTTTAGCATAACTTAGCGTTGGTACAAAAACCAAGCCGACTATGGTCAGGCAAAGTAAAACGCGCACGATCAGCTTGCGGCTCGAAATAAAGGAGTGGTAACAATAGCGCTGTTCGTCCATCGTCTTGCTCATAATACAAAAGTAAATCCGAAAATTAAGTGTGGAAGACCTTAAAAAATATTGGGCATAACTTTCCCAAAAAACAAAGGCGTAATATACATTATTTTGTAGTGAATGTCCATTTTTACACAGAGAATGGTCTTCTCATAATTTTTTGTGCAGTGCACAAAAGAACGCTTGACATGAATCCTTCTCGGGTATATTCTGTTTTTTATTGTACAAGGGTGTTGTGCGTTGCAGTACATTCTGTTACAAAATGCGTGTAATAATTTGAGGGAAGACCACACAAGATATCAAATTTATGTTAGGAGACTATTATGAACAAAACATCTAACCCACTCGATCAACTGATCAAAAATAGCACTGAGTTTAGTAGTCAATGTTCTGATGCGTGCACAAAATCTACTTCTATTCTGATGAAAGGACTAGAAAACATCGTTGGAACAGCGACAGCATTAATTCAGAGTTCTACGGAAAAGCAAACCAAGTACATAAAACAAGCGATGAGCAGCAAAGATATCAATGAACTTGCTGATATACAAGGAAAAATGTTCCAAGATAACATGGATGACCTTCTATCAGGTGTGACAAAGATTTCTGAACTAAGCATCAAAGTTTTGTCCGACAGTTCCGAGCCTTTGAATGCAGAATTGAATAAAGCAGTTAAAAAAGCAACAAGCTCAATAGCAGCTTAAGTCTGATTGAAGACTGCTGACAAGTTTTATAAAAAAACCCCTTGAAGCCGATAGTGCAGCAAGGGGTTTTTTGTACCCGAACATAGAAATTTGTACCCGGACATGGAAAAGTGATTCGCTCCGCCGGTGCAGCATAAACTTTTTAGAATCTAAACTCACAGCTTTTATCCATTCTGCGCGAGAAAATAAAACACTGCTGTATGCACAAGAAGCCGGGACTTACTAGGCAGGCGAAAAATAAATAAAAAAACGAGGAGATGCTCTCATATATGATGTCACATATAAAATCGGAAAAACGAATGTGAGTGGATTGTGCCGGATACGTAATATCCCATATTTGACAATGTAGGAATTGTGTCCTATACTTTATCTCATGACTGAGAAAAACAAACACGAAAAAACACCTAATCGGCCAAAAAGTTGGCCGAAACACTAAAAATTCTCCGTATCTCTACAAACGAACTATACAGATTTTCCGTGGAGAGAATTAACCTATGCGCCGCTGGATCTTTGATGTGCACCAAAAACAGTGAGAATCGCAATAAAATCAATGTCTTACAAGAAATTAACGCGAGGGAAGCCGTAGCGTGCGGGCGGGCGTAAAGCGGGATCGAGAAACCGTTCACTAATGGCTTTTGTCATAAGAAGGCAAGTTTGGCTTGGGTTAGTCCAAATTAAGAACGGGACTTTATCTCTTCAATAACTTTCTTAACCTGTGGAAGAACAAATTCTTGCCACGGTTTGTCCGCCATCCTTTCTAAATCAGGATTATCGAATATTTTTAACGTTATATCGTAGTACTCAGAATATTCCAGAAGCAACCATGCAGCAGTTATTTGCGCAGTCATAGATATGCGCACATCTTTACTGTCTTTTGACCCTGACAAAATATGAATATGTTGAACATATCTTTCATAGCGTTTATCCTTGAGTTCCTGATTACGTGCATCAAGCCATTTTATAAAAGCAAAAACACCCGCCCCAACGGCAAAAATAACAGTTATTTGACTTGAATGATTGCCAATAAATTCAAACATAATAATCCTATTTTCTAAGCCGCCTCTTCGCTTGCAACATGGAAATTATATTGCCCAGAAAATAGTGCGAAGTCTTCGTTTTCCTCACCTGTGGCGATGTAGTGCGAGACGCAGTTTGCCATCACCGGAGAGAGCAAATAACCATGGCGAAAAGTTCCGTTACAGCGGATATAACCGCCTTCACCTTCGTCGTATCCCTGCCCTTGTGTGATATTAATGCGCGGGAGATTGTCTATATAAGACGGGCGGATAGCTGAGCTCATATCCAGAACTTTGGCATCACCAAAGCTTGGGTGGAGACTGTAAGCCGCGCTCATAAGTTCCATAGCCGAGCGCAAGAACACTAATCCATCATCTTCATCGGCGTTCTCAATCGCGCTTGCACCAACAGCAAACACGTTATTCGGGCGTGGAATGATATAAAGCGGATAGCGCGGATGCATCATGCGCACGGGGCGGGAAAGCTTAAATTCTTTGTTCTCAAGAAGGATGATCTCGCCTTTGATACCGCGTAGATCTTTATCAACTCCATCAACCCAGCCGCGGCAATCCACGACCCAATCAAAGTCTTTTTCTAATTCTACCGGATCAGCTTCTTTTTGAATAATGTTCGCGCCCATGTCTTTGAGCTTTTTGGCCAGAATTTCCATGGCGATGAGCGGGTGGAGGTTAGCTTCAGCGGGGATATAAAGCCCGCGGTTAAATCTTCCGGCGACCATTGGCTCGATTTTCGCCAGTGCCTCGCCTTCAACCCATTCCCACTCATCCGAGGCATCGGGCATATGATAAGCAAAGCGCTCAAGCATGTGCTTATCTTCGGGATGAGCAATAAACAAGCTGCCGGTGTTTTGCATGCATTTATCTTGCTCTTGCCCCAGATTATCCTTCCAAAAGGAAATGCCCTTTAAACCCGCTTGCACAAAGTTAAGGGGCATAACTTCAATCTCAGAAAAAGGGGCGAGCATTCCACCGGCGATAGAACTTGCATTGGCGGGGGGAAATTCCTGCTTTTCAAAAATGGTGACATCCATTCCCTCACGCGCGGACTTGTATGCCGTGTTTAAACCGACAATTCCGGCACCAATAACAGCGACTTTTTTAGGGTCTAAACCCACAGCTTTTATCCATTCTGCGCGAGAAAATTTTTGAGAGATGCACGCGAAAACAGCGTAGAGCGTAGCCATAGCTACGGTCAAGCTGTTTGAACATGCAGATGCCAAAATTTACCGTGCCGTAAACGGTGACAAAATAAAAGGAAATTAGCGGTGCTTTGCCAATTTGAATATGCTTTGGCATGTACTGCATTGTCAAAACTTGCTTCTTTCCCTTTATTTTGTCACAGAATTGTATAAAAGCT
>JAGLKL010000113.1 GCA_023141075.1 Alphaproteobacteria bacterium | reverse complement strand
TAGAAAAAGTTGCGACTGACGTAAATTAGATAGTGTACACAACACGTGACTACACTACCTAACGCCAATAAGTCGGTGTGAAGACTACGATAACGGTCAGGATTTCCAGCCGACCTATGAGCATGCCTAAACACAGGAGCCATTTGGCTGCAACGGGCAGGGGAGAGAAGTTTCCTGCCGGGCCGATGATATCGCCAATACCGGGGCCGACATTGGCGATAGATGTCGCTGCGCCGCTAATGGCTGTTTCAAAATCCAGACCTATTGCTGTCAGGCAAAGTGCAAGAATGATGTTGGACAGGATGTATAATCCCAAAAATCCAAGCACAGTGTTTACCAGTGCTCCGTCAACCACGTTGCCCTGATATTTCAGCGGGAACATGCCGTTGGGATAGATCATTTTATTAATTTGCTGGCCAACAGCTTTGGAGGCAATGGAAATACGCATGATCTTCATTCCTCCTGCAGTGGAGCCTGCACACGAGCCGACATATGTCAGCAAGAAGAAGACGACGACAGAAAAAGTACCAAAAGCAGTGTAGTCAATGGTGGTGTAACCTGTCGTGGTAATGATCGAAACAATATTAAAGATCGTGTAGATAAAGCTCCGGGTGAGGGTGAAATCCTGATTATTCCATAACCACAATGTAAACAGCGTGACCAGAATTACAATGATGCCGGTGTAAATGCGAGCTTGCTCGTCCTTTAAGAAATCGAAACGTCCTTGATAGAATAGTTTGATATAAAGAATAAACGGCAGGCCGCTTAAGAACATGAACACGGTCGCGCTTAGTTGTATCGAAATGCTTTCAAAATACCCGAAAGAGGCATCATGTGTGGAGAAACCGCCTGTAGGGATGGTTGTCATGGCATGGTTGACGGCATCAAAAGCGCTCATGCCTTCGAAATAGTATGTCATGCCGCAAATAACGGTCATGCCGATATAGATCATAAGCAGGTGTTTTATGACGGTGGCGCTGCGTGGGAGGAGTTTTTCAGAGGTGTCAGAAGATTCCATATGAAAAAGCTGCATTCCGCCAACGCGCAAAGCGGGGAGCAGGATAATGGCAAAGGCAACCAACCCTATGCCTCCGATCCACTGGATTATGGAGCGCCAGAGTAAAATTCCTGCAGACATATTGTCCAGTTGTCCGGAAAGAACGGTGGAGCCTGTTGTTGTAAGACCGGACATGGCTTCAAAAAAGGCGTCGGTGTAGCTGATTCCCAGATGCGATGTATATAGCGGCATGGCGGCAAAGATGCTTAAGAAAATCCAACTCAGCGTGGTAAGCATGAAGGCTTGACGGAGCGTGATTTGTTTGTCGCAGGATTTATTGGATAGAATAAGGGATATTCCGAAGAACAGGCAGAAGACGGCATTTAAAAAGAAATTTCCTGCTTCGTTCAGGCCATATGACCATTCCAGCAAGGCAGGGATAAGCTCGGATACACCTAGCATTGTCAGCAGGAACCCCAATGAAAAGCCGACAATTTTGTGATCTTTTATAGTCATCTATAGTTGCTTATGTCTGCGCTTTGGAAGCTTTCGGGTGATGGTGTGTGAATGCGCGGCATGACAGGAGTCGGGGTGCGGCTTTGTGCCGTTACATTTTCTCCGTTTCCGTAGCGTTTATCAATCGCGCGTAACGCATCTATTTTATTTGCTGTGGTTTTGGCAAAGCGCCCATATATTTCCGGGGCGCTTAAAGCGTTCTTGTATTCATCATAGAAAAAGGAGGGGTTGAGGGCGATGGCTTCGTTAAACATACCGTTTTTCAGGTAAGCTAGGATGATGGGGGAGCGGCTGTTTTTGAGGCGGAAGAATGTACGCGAGAGAGGTACTCCCATCATATGCATAATATAATGATCGGTGATGGTGGGGGGGGAGCCTTCTTTGAACTCCTTCAGAATAGCTTGCTCATCGATGATTTGATACGCTTTTATTAAAGATGCGGTGCGAGCGTTATTGCGCAAATCCAGAATGTCTTGACGTGAAATAGTTGCTTCATCATGTGTGTTGTAACGTTTGGTTGTTGGATTGTATTTAAGAGCATTTGCATAATTGGCATAGCCTATATTTTTCCCGTGGCGTTTTATGAGTGATAGCCATGTGGCATCGATATACTGAAAGATACCACGGGCGCTGCTTTTGGCGGCGATGGTGTTTGTACCGAGATCGCTTTCTATCATGGCCTTGATGGTCATGAGTTCGAAACTTACGCCTGTTTCTTGAGCTGCTGTATAAAGTGCATCGATAAGGGCAGGGTCGCGTTTTTGCTCCTTCATAAAGCTACGTAGAGAGGAGGCTAGCCCTAGGTCTTTTTGCGTGTTTGTGAATGGTTGTCCGGATGTGGCGGCGATAACATTATCATTTGGCTGGGCTTGGTCGCGGTAATTAGTGGTCGGAAGCGGCAGGGCAATTTTACGGGGAGCCGGTTTTTGTTCCGGCGGTGTAGCCAGAGGGGCAGCCTTCTTCGTGGTTTTTACTGTTTTTGTTTTACTATTAAACTTGAGCGTTTTGATTACAGATTTTTGTTCTGTGGGTTCTTCATTTTTTGTTTGGGGTTTCTCCTGTTCGGGTTTTTGTTCCGGCAGGGGAATATCTATTGCGGTTTGCTGGGATCTTCCGGTGATAATATGGGGCAGAGCTGTGTTTTTATTTTTGCTGTGCCGGAGTTTTATATGATGGGCGGCAGGAGACATATCTGCGGCATAGGCGGAAGGCAGGCTAACCAAGGCCACGCTCATGATAATAACGTAGAATAGAAATAGGCGGTGATGCTGTAATAACAAGCGTTCCATGGGATATGGCCGCATCTTGGGATGATGTTTGCATAAATTACAGGCTGCGAATGAGCCAAGTTCAGAACAGGAGGTAATTTCTTACACTCCAGTGTTTTATTCTAATGGAAAAAGCGGGTGAAAATCCAGCTTCATTTGCAGGTTATCAACGGTATGTTATGAGCATGATCTAGTTAATTATGCTTGAGGCAGACCAACGGTGGTTGAATAACTGGCAATGGCAGTTGGGCCATCAGGTCTGATAGGCTCGGATTCCGGTTCCGGTTTCGGCTGTGGCGGTTCGTTGTCTTCTTTTGCGGCGAGTGCAATCTGGTCAACGCCTTCTTTATTACCGTTAAAGGCCGCTGTAAGAATTTCGGGTTGGCTTGGGGAGCCGGTTCCCGGTTTTCCGTTGGTTTCCTGTGTATGGTTGTATGTTTCTGTAAGGCCTGTTTTCATTAAATCGTTACTTGCCAGAACGGTTGCTTTTTGAGCAAGTTCACTTTCAAGAGCGCCGAAGCGTTCGTAATATTCTTTGTGATGTCTGGTCAGTTCTTCACCCATACGAGCTAAGGCGACACCGGCAGTTACATTTCCTTTAAAGTAGAGTGGGTTATTACGCGCATTCGATCCTATGACAGCTTGTGCAGAACGTGTATCATCGTTTTGTGACATCTGATAGAGTTTTTTTGCGTCTGGAGAGCCAATATTATAAGCGGAATAAATGGGAACCATGTTTTCTGTTTTAGAGGGGTCTATTCCGATAACGCGTGCATCATCCATTTTAAGGTAGGATGCGGCATAAGTTGACACTACAGGGTCGAATTTGAGATGATCCAATGTTCCACGATTCGTATTATTAGCTATGATGTTATCGGCAATCTTATCGTATCCCGGGTGGTTTTCTTTTAGGTGTTCGGCAATTTCATCGCCGTACTTTTTCATGATGTTGTTCCACGTTGCGCCCGTGAATTGCCAATCACCCTTGCACTTAGTTGCGCTGAGAAGATTTTCTCCATAATTGCTTTCAACACCCCATACAGCTTTCATGGTTTCAGGTGAAACGCCAGTTGCTTCGGTGGCAAGTGGGATGGTTTGTATAACCAATTCACGTCGTTCATTGAGAAGCATGTCTATAGCTTCTTTTGTTTCAGGGGCGCGCGCTTCAATAGTTGCCTTTGCCTGATCTGAGGAAAGGGTCTCTTCGGGATTTTTTATTCGTGCATAGGTGGATCGGGTAGCGGCAATGTAATTCGTTCGATCGTTTCTTAGGTGGTTTCCTGTGTCTCTGACATAATTCATGTCATTTTGAGAAAATCCAAAGGACTGGAACATGTTTGATACAGATTTATTTGCAAGGAAGTCATTCTGGTCGCTTTTAAGAAAGCTGAAGAATGCAGCAAGTATTGCAGGGAAACCTTTGCCGGCATCGCTCCCTATTTCAAGCCGTATTTCCTCCGTATTTTGATCAGGATCAGCATCTACAGTCTTTTTATCAGCTTCATGTTCTTTGTATGTAGCCCCAAGATTGACATTTATCTCACCTCTATAGATGTGAGCTAACTCTCCGCCTTTTGAGATATGGACAGTGTCCTCGATAAACTGATCGACTTGCTCAACGTTTATGCCTTTTTCCACAAGAAGATCGCGAAGCATTTCCTTCGTTGTATCATTAAATTCATTTGAAATTTCTTTGGGATCAACACCGGCTTTTAACTGAGCGGCAATAAGCATAGATTGCAAAGCTGTCGAAGTTCCTTTGCCCAAAAGGTCGTCAATGTCACCTGTTTTACTGTTACCGATCTTACGTGGATCAATATCAACACCTGAAATTTTATCCAGTAAGTCCCTGTTCTCAAACATAAATTGCTGAAGAACTGCTATTTTGCCATTAGATTGAATGACCTCTGCCATTTGTCTCACCCTAACTTCACCAGCCCCGCTTTGGCTATTTCTCGTCTATACCATTATATTTAGTTTGTTTTTTCTAGACGGTAAGTAAATTGTAAGGGATTGAGTCAAAAAAAGCAAATTTTATGTGTAAGTTAGATACCCACCTCTGGCGTGGTTCTACCCGTAAATTCTACAAAAAACAATGTGTTTGTCAAATTTTCGAAGGGAAACACAAGAGAATATCTCTCACGCCAGTCGCAACTATTTTA
>JAGLKL010000112.1 GCA_023141075.1 Alphaproteobacteria bacterium | reverse complement strand
TTGGCCGGATGCCAGCCTGTGTCTTTAATTGCTTTTAGAGCCTTTTGGCGGATTTGCCCTTCCCCATCCATAGCGATAAACCATTGCGGGGTGGTGCGAAAAATCACTGGAGCTTTGGAACGCCAGCTATGCGGGTAGTCGTGGCGTAGTGAGCCTTTGGCTAGCAACTTGCCTGCATTCACCAACTCGCGCAGAACAGCGAAATTCCCTTCTCCCATCTTGCCTTCCTGAGTATAAACTTCTAGCCCAGCGAATAAACCAACATGCGGACGGAACTTCCCGTCATCTGTGATATTGTCTGTGATTTCTATTGATTTAATTTCAGGTTTTTTAAAACCAGAGGGTAAGTCTTTACCCGTTTTTATAGCAACCTCTTCTATAGCATCGCTTTCCGCACGTGCCAGCCTCTGTTTAAGGTTGTATTCACTGATCAAATTAAAGTCGTCCTCGCCATGGCCGGGGGCTATATGCACAAAGCCCGTACCCGCGTCATCTTCCACAAAATCTGCGGCCAACATTGGAACATTAAATTCGTTATAATACTTATCAAGCTTAGCTAA
This sequence comes from Alphaproteobacteria bacterium, assembly GCA_023141075.1. Classification (GTDB taxonomy): domain Bacteria; phylum Pseudomonadota; class Alphaproteobacteria; order Micavibrionales; family Micavibrionaceae; genus UBA1672. The sequence continues at coordinate 4,410 of JAGLKL010000112.1, read as the reverse complement.
GGGATGTTTACAAATTGTGCCCTCCAGCTCTTTTCCATTAAGGGTTCCAAGCAATTTGTAATCTTCTATTTTGGCTTGTTTCATAACCTCTTCAGCCAAAAATGTAGCCAGCACTATTTTTTGCCCTTCATACTCATAAAGGCCGTATACAATACATTCACCAAACGCAATCGCCCTGTTAGAAGGTATCGTCCAGGGCGTTGTTGTCCATATAACGATATCTGCTCCTTCTAATTTAGGTTTATTTGGACATTTTACGACAGGAAACTTAACCCAAACGGTAATTGATTTATGCTCGTGATATTCAACTTCTGCCTCAGCTAGCGCGGTCTTTTCTACCGTTGACCACATGACAGGGCGCAGACCTTTATATAATCCGCCATTAAGAGCAAACTTATGGATCTCGCGCACAATCTTACCTTCGGCACGGGTGGTCATGGTGAGATAAGGATTTTCCCAGTCTCCACTTACACCAAGGCGTTGGAACTGCTCGCTCTGGATGTCTACCCACTCAGCCGCAAACTGGCGGCATTCCTCACGAAATTCGAGAATATCGACCTCGTCTTTGTCCTGACCGGCAGCGCGGTACTTCTCTTCCACCTTCCATTCGATTGGCAGACCATGACAGTCCCAGCCCGGCACATATGGCGAGTCTTTACCCATCATGGATTGGTATTTCACAACAACATCTTTAAGAATTTTATTGACCGCGTGACCCATATGAATATTACCGTTCGCATATGGCGGGCCGTCATGAAGCACGTATTTTTCCTTGCCAGCTCCTTGCTCGCGCATTTTGCCGTAGAGGTTCATTTCCTGCCACTGAGCAATGATCTCCGGCTCTTTCTTCGGCAGTCCGCCGCGCATTGGGAAATCGGTTTTGGGAAGGAATACAGTGTCCTTATAATCTACGTCCGGTTTGTCTTTGCTCTGGTTAGTCATCGTTTCGTATCTGCCTTCTTATTTTGCATAATGCGAGCGCGTTCTGTTCGCCTCATTCATGCTGTTTCTTTGTTCTTTTTATCTGGTTTTTGGAAAAAAATAAATGCGTGAATCCCGGTCTCTGTAATTAATAAAGAGCCGGGTCTGTAATTCGTATAATAATCATAGCGCTGTGCGCTGATATTGCATTTGTCATGGGTGTCACTATGGCGCGTAAAGCCTAAAAGATCAAGAGTTGGTATAGTTTAGCTGTTTTTATATCCCTACAAGCCAGACAATCGCAGGAATGTAAAACAGTGCGAAGATCGTTCCGAGCAATATGGTAGTAGCGGCTTTTTCGGGTTTGATATCAAGTTGGGCTGCAAAAGCCGCAATATTGGCCGCCGGTGGTACGATGGTTATTAATATAACGATGTGGCGCAAATCTTCTGTTAGTGAGTGAAACATCATGCTATCCAGCCAGATAAACAATGCTCCGAGTAGCGGAATAACCAAGAATTTACCGCTAAAGACTAATGCAACAAATTTCAGATCAAAAACAAATTTCCTGAGTCCCGCCAATGCACAGCCGATAATCATCATCCCCACGACAACATAAGCTCCTTTAACGTACGTCCAGTTCGTCCAGAACATTTCCGGGAATTCTATATTCAGAGCATTGACAATAAAACCTGCGCTCATTGCATAAATGGTCGGAAATTTTAGAAGTTTTATTAAACTATCGCGTATACTAAAATTACTACGCGCAGCGAAATAATAGCCGAATGTTGCTTCATATATGCCTACACCAAGCATCATGAAAATATATATGGCCACGATCTCTTTATCAAAAAACAGCATAACCAAAGGCAAGCCTAAATACCCCGTATTTCCCATCGATGCGCACATTGCTAGTAAATTGGCCTGATTGTCCCCGGAGCCGTAAATCCTTTTGCCCAGAGCATAGAAGCCAAGTCCGGTTATTACGCAGGCGCTATAAAGGAAGATCGGCAGGGCTATATATGAGGGCTCAAAATCCATATCCGCGATAAAGCCAAACACCACGATGGGCATAAAAATATAGATTGCCAAAGAAGCCATGCTTTTCCGGTCGACCTTCAGGATTTTGCCGGAGAAAAAACCCAGTGCAATAAATGCATAGAGGGGCAATAAATTGACAACTATTGAGATAAATACGTCCATTTAAGATACCAATCAATCAGAAGATGTTAATATTTTCCGTGTAATACTTCCCGCGCAGCAATACAATCCTTGCCAATTTGCTCAACGAGCTGTTCGAGCGTATCAAACATGGCTTCGCCGCGCAGATGTTTCACAGGCCGGACGCATAAAGTCTGTCCGTAAATATCTCGGCTAAAATCAAAAATGTGAGTTTCAGCCAGCGCTGCTTTAACTTCGAACATCGGGCGAATGCCTATATTAGCTACGCCCTTAAACCAGTAATCTTCATTAATAAGACGCGCACGGCAGGCATAAACACCGTAAGCAGGGTGGTATGTTTCTCCCAGTTCCATATTGGCCGTTGGATAACCGAGCTTACGACCACGTTGATCGCCATGGATAATTTCTCCGCGAATTTCCCATGGCCAACCTAATATAGCGTTTGCATTTTCTATTTTGCCGTCTTGCAAACATTGGCGAACATGACTGGAAGATATCTCGCCGGTTTTCTCATTGCCGGTAACCTTGTTGATAATTGTTACACTAATCCCGGCATCACGTATTGTCGCGGCATCCCCTTCGCGTAACTGCCCGAAACGAAAATCATGGCCGATAACAACATGATCGGCTTCCAGACCGTCAACCAGAATTTTCTGCACAAAATCCTGTGGAGGCTGGCTGGCAAACTCCCAGTCAAAGGGAAGGCAGAAAACGATATCCGCCCCGCTTTGTTTCAGACGCTCGATCTTTAGAGCATGGGGCGTAATGCGACGGAATGGTTCATCGCCGCGGAAAAGCTGGCGGGGATGCGGTTCAAAGGTCAGGATTGCTATTTTTTTCCCTTGTTTTCTTGCAAGAATGCGGGCACGTTCCAACAAAGCCTTGTGGCCTAAATGCACGCCATCGAAGTTACCAATCACAACGACGGTGTCACGTACTTCTTCCGGTAAATCTTTATATGTTTCATAATAGTCCATCAGGCCTTATAGATAATCAAGTTTTGCTTATAAATCTATATGTGAAAAAAATAAACTTGATTGTGGCGGATAAATTATTACCCTGATCTTTCCTAGGGTCTAAACTCTAGATGAGTTCTGTAAGGAATTATGTTTTCATGTCTGCTAATGAGCATCAAGATACGACCAAGTCGCTGCATACGCAGCCTAAAGTTAACCTGTGGCGGCTTAAGTGGCTGCTGCTTTCCCTAGGCGTTATCCTTGCCGATCAACTGAGTAAATGGCTGGTGGTAGAGCATATCTTCCGACCGATGATTAACGGAGAAAAGGGCACATCTTTTTGTCAGTGGTATATGCAAGAGCCGCAAATAACGGATAATATCGTGATAAAAATCACGTCGTTTTTTAATATTGTGATGGCGTGGAACACCGGGGTAAGTTTTAGTCTGTTTGACGGGATGGGAATTATGGGAGTGTATTTCTTAATAGCAATAGCACTTGTTATTACATTGATTTTTGCTTACTGGCTGATGCGTAGTGCTCATCCGGTAAACGGGCTTAGCTATGCACTGGTCATCGGTGGTGCGCTTGGAAATGTTATTGACCGTGCGCGCTTTGGTGCAGTGATTGATTTTCTGGATGTTCATGCTTACGGGTATCATTGGCCTGCATTTAACATAGCGGATATCTCGGTGGTTACAGGAATCGGCTTATTAATTATTGTCTCTTTATTCTTTGATCTCGAAGGAAAAGAACGATATCGTGACGAAAATACTTAGGGTCTATTAATTATGATGGAAAATAAACGTTATTTCAGATGTTTTGCCCTTGCCCTGTCGTGCGCGGGTATGCTGGTTCTTGGCGGATGCGGGGGTAACGTCAAAGACAGTGTCAGGGGAACACTGGGGCTTAACCGCGAAATTCCTGACGAGTTTAAAGTGATTACACGCGCACCGCTGGAAATCCCCAAGAACTTGACATTACCTCCCCCTATGCCGGGTATGCATCGCCCACAGGAAAAACCAGTGCTTATCGCAGCAAAAGAGGCCGTGTTCGGTGAAGAAAATAAACAGGGGCAAAGCACCGATAGTGGTAGCGATATAGAAGCCATATTGCTGGAAAGAGCCGGCGCTGATCAGAATCAGGCCAATATCCGCGCAATGGTTAATCAGGAAACAAAAGAAATTGCCGAACAAAACATACCGGTTGCCAAAAAACTTCTGGGTCTGAGTGGTGGAGAAGTTAAACCTGCTGCAACAATCGTCGATGCCAAAGCAGAATATGAACGCATTAAGAAAAATCTGGAAGAAGGTAAAAGCGTTCTTGAAGGGGAAACCCCGATGATCAAGGA
>JAGLKL010000111.1 GCA_023141075.1 Alphaproteobacteria bacterium | reverse complement strand
TGCACCATTGGGACCAACAAGGGCGGTTATGCTACCATCTACAATTTCAAAATTGATATCCTTTAATACCTTCTTTTTTGGATATTCAAAATTAAGATTTTCTACTTTTATCAAACTCATAAAACGAACCTACAGGACGTGATAATATTTTCTTGTTTTCAGTATAGCGGAATAATGTAAAGCTTATCCCGGCGCATCAATGCTCCGTGTTTTTTAGGGCTATGGCTTCAGACAAATTACCCTGAGTAATCTTAATATTGGGATGATTTTCCGGCAGGAATTTACGAAAAATCTCCATCGCCTGCTCATAATAACCGATTGCCTTGTCATACTCACCTTTAGCTTGCCACACCGATCCCAGATTATTGCGATCTCTCGCCACACTTGGATGATCTAAAAATTCTCCTTAAAGAACAATATTAAGTGTCAGCCCCAAAAAGGATGTATAAAGCAAGCTACCGTTTTCTAAATAGGTACGCAATTTTTTTATTGGGGTTACAAATTTATTCTTTTTCCATGGTGCATTGAAGAGGCTGCTCATTTCCACGAGCGTAATCCATAACCTGCGTCACTTTTGTTTCTGCGACTTCGAAAGTATAAACTCCGCACATACCGACGCCGCGCCGATGAACATGGAGCATGATCTCAGTGGCCTCTTGGCGGCTTTTTTTAAAGATATTTTCCAGCACATGAACCACAAATTCCATCGGCGTATAATCATCATTAAGCAAAAGAACTTTATACATAGAAGGTTTTTGTGTTTTGTAGCGGCTTTTCAAAACAAGCCCATGCTCAGTATGCGGAGAAGATCTGCCATCATCATCCGAGTCATCTGCTTCGCAGCGTACATCAACTCTTTTATTCTTCACAATAAAATTCACAGATCCAAGTCTACATAGATATTTTTTCGCGGTACGGACTTAACTATCGCCAAATTATGTGTACTGCCCACGATTTAGCAAGCGTTAATTTAATTAAGGGAGTTCTTTCTGCGTTATGGTTAAAGAGTGGACTGATATCGTAGTATCCTTGCTTCTGTTTTATACACTGCAAGGTGTCTACTTTTATAGGGGCATCTCACACCATCTGTATTTATCTCATCAACTGAGCAATGTTCAATTATCCCCGACATAGTGCACTCTCTAAAACAAGAAAAAGATTGCTTTCTTGTTCTATCGCACCGTATAACCTCTTGTAAACATGTGTAAGTTAACCGCTTTTATGTGGTCAAACAAAACAACAAAATCGTACAAGAATTAAGGGCAGAAAGATTAGAAATAATGTACCCAGTTATTCTATCAGGGGGGTCAGGGACACGTTTATGGCCATTATCACGTTCGCTTTACCCAAAACAATTCCTTGCGCTTCATACGGATAACACCTTATTTCAGGAAACATTATTACGTCTGGAAACGCTGGATTTGCACGATCCAATCGTAATGTGCAATGAGGAGCATCGTTTTATTGTCGCTGAAAATATGCGTACACTTGGAAAAGAAGCTCATGCTATTTTTCTTGAGCCGGTTGGACGTAATACTGCGCCAGCTATCGCTGTTGCGGCTCTGGAGGCACTTAAAGAAGATAACGACGCTATATTACTCATCATGCCAGCCGATCACGTCATTGAGAATACCAAGGCTTTTGCTAAAGGCGTTAAATCTGCGAAAAATCTTGCACAAAAAGGACATATCGTAACTTTTGGCATCAAACCAACATCCCCGCATACAGGTTATGGTTATATTGAAACGGGCGATAGCCTTTCATCAGATGCCTTTCAGTTAGCCGGTTTTAAAGAAAAGCCGGATGCAAAAACAGCCGAGGCTTTCTTAAAGCAGGGCAGGTATCTGTGGAATAGCGGTATGTTTTGTTTCAAGGCACGTACATATCTTGAAGAACTTGAAAAACAGCACCAGAGCATTGTCGCTTGCGCAAAAGCGGCTTTGGAAGGCGCAAAAAATGATTTGGACTTTATCCGTCTAAGCGCAGAGCCTTTTGAGAAATGTACAGACATATCTATTGACTATGCGGTCATGGAGCATACAGACCACGGCGTTGTTGTTTCCCTTGATGCGGGCTGGAGCGATATTGGCTCGTGGAATTCGCTTTGGGAAGTTTGCGATAAGAACAAAGACAACAATGTGCTAAAAGGGGATGTAATCGCCCAAAATACTCAGAACTGTTTTATTCATGGGGAAAACAAACTGGTATGCACATTGGGGCTGGATCAAATGATTATTGTCGATACAAAAGACGCATTGCTTGTGGCTCACAAAGATCATGTACAAGATATCAAAGCTATTGTTGCCAAATTAAAGAAATCTGATCGCAAAGAAGTATTACACCACCGCACTGTTTATCGTCCTTGGGGTCATTATAATTCCATTGATTTCGGAGAACGCGATCAAGTGAAGCGCATATCCGTAAAACCGGGGGCAAAGCTATCCCTGCAAAAACATTTTCATCGCTCCGAGCATTGGATCGTTGTCAAAGGGACAGCTTCAGTTACACGTGGCGAAGAAACCCTAATGGTTTCTGAAAACGAATCTGTCTATCTTCCCGTTGGAACTGTGCACGCTCTTGAGAATCCGGGTAAGATACCTTTAGAATTGATAGAGGTGCAAACGGGCAGCTATTTAGGAGAGGATGACATCGTACGCCTTGAAGACCTTTATGGCCGCACATAAGCCACCTATGTTTATTTGCATCCCATTACCACGCCTTATTCAAGTTACTCTTTCGGCAAAATCACATGATATAGTAGTTTCACTTAAAAGTTAGGGCTGCGTTGATTTTTTTACAAAATCTTGATATAGTTATGCACATATTTAATTGTCGAAAGCTGCAAAAGAGATGTTTTCCGATATTCAAAACATCAGTTCTGCGTCCGAACTTCTCAAAACAGAGGCCGTCGATTCGCGCCTGAACAATCGCAAAAACAAAGGTGGTGAATATCAGAACAATAATCGCGATGATAATAATGCTTCAGCGGGAGAGCCGGAAGAAACCACCCAAAAGGGGTTCGAGGCCAGAGTTAATACCGGAAATGATGCCGGAAATGATGAAAGTGCCAATCGCTTTTCCGTTGATTCCCTGATCTTTTTCCTTGAAGATTTTCTGGAAGAACGCATAACGCGCGAACCCACAAAGAGCGTACAAGAACAGGAAGATGACGAGTCTGAAGAGGATGCCAGACAGAAAAATATACAAGATGTTTCCACTTTAGAGCCATGGCTACGCAGTAAACCAAGAAATTCAAATATACCGGCACTTCCCTCTCCCCCGCCTTCTCTGTCTTCTTCACAAAATCGGGAAGAGTTACGCAGTCTGATCGCCCCGCGCTTTGTCGCGCAGGCTTATGCTCATCGCGTCATGTTGAACAATATTAGCCGACTTACTCGCCAGAAAGTTCGGCAACACAGTATCACCAATACTCTTCCTCCTGCTACTGAGAGCGAGAAACCGGGCGAAAAAATGAGAGCTATCTATAACCTCATCCGTGATTTACGCGCTCTTAAAGAACAGGGCATAACGCATCTTGATGTAAAGGATGATGCCGCTTTGTTTGAAGGGATCGGCGCAGCTATCCGTGAAAATGGAATAACTTCTGATTTATCCGAATGATATAGTAGTTTACTTGAGCCGACCACCCAAGAAATACCCCTCTTCGTCTTTTTTTAGAACTACCGGAGAAGCAGTATCCGGTTCGATTTTGCGCCGCAAGCGGTGGATATGCGTTTCAAGCGTATGGGTTTCGGTATTTTTAGCGTACCCCCAAACGAACTCCAGCAGTTCCTCGCGCGGAATCTTACGCGTGGCATTATCGTGCAAATAACGCAGTATTTCGACTTCTTTCTCGGTCAGTAAAATGATCTTATCTTTTGCTTTTTTGGTTTTGCGGAAAGGTGTGAAACTTCCCAGATTGACATTCAATACGCCGTAACCCAGATCCATGGTCGCCGAGCTTTGCATTTTAGCCTTTTTGTTCAAAAGGTTGATTTGATCGAATAATACACCGATACGCAACGGTAGGGAATACGCAATTTCCTGCTTTTCATGGCGCAAAATAACAACGTCTTCATTATGGGTTTCAAAAACGAAAAAACCGACTAGTTTTGCCTGATCAAGCATTAGCTTCAGGTTGTCTTGCACTATTTTATTAGCGCAGATCGTGATTTGTGTGTTTTTGCGGTCTGTCGAGCTGCCTAGCATGGTTATCTCTTAGGGTCTAAATCCGTAGCTTTTATACAATTATGTGTCCGCCAATTTTTCTTCAATCGCAGCGACAGCATCCGGGGCAGCGCTTTCATTAGGGCCTCCGGCTTGAGCCATATCGGGACGACCGCCGCCACCTTTTCCGCCTAGAGCTTCCGAGCCTACACGCACCAGATCAACCGCACTTACATTGCCAATTAGATCATCGGTAACCCCTACAACGATGGAGGCTTTGCCCTCGCCTGTTGCGATGAGCACGACAACACCGGAACCGAGTTGTTTTTTAAGCTCATCAACCATGGGCTTGAGGTCTTTTGGCGGAATGCTTGAAAGGATGCGGCTGGTAAATTTTATGCCGTTGATTTCTTTAACATCATCGTTAGAGGTATCAGATGTTCCACCACTCATAGCAACTTGTTTGCGGAGTTTTGAGACTTCTTTTTCTAAGCCTTTCTTATCATTAATTAGCCCCTTAACCTGCTCAGCTAAATCAGCAGCAGCAGATGTTTTTAAAATAGCAGCAACATCATGCACCGTTTGATCTTGTTCGTTTAAATAGGCTAGCGCGTTTGCGCCTGTCACAGCTTCAACACGTCGGATACCTGCGGCAAGAGAGCTCTCAGAAACAATCTTGAACAGACCGATATCACCAGTACGTTTGACGTGCGTTCCACCACATAGCTCCACTGAAAACGGCTTGTTATCTTTATCCAGCTTGCCCATAGTAACCACACGCACTTCATCATCGTATTTCTCGCCAAACAGTGCCATAGC
>JAGLKL010000110.1 GCA_023141075.1 Alphaproteobacteria bacterium | reverse complement strand
AATGCCAATACTCCCTGTGCATGAAACCTTGCTAAGCGGCGAGCGTCACAAAAAAACCCGCGTTATGCGGGGTGACGGTTGATCGTAAGAAAATGACTTCAAAGACTTGTCCTGTGAAACAGGATTCACTGCGACAACACGTTTAAGCGGGCAGGAGCAAGCAAGGCTATTGAGACAGGCGTTTTTGTCGATGTAAGCTAGTAAGGGGGCTTCTTCACAGAAAATCCAAAGTAGGGCGAAGCCATACTTTCAATACGACTTGAATCGGAAATATCACGATAAAAAATTGTTCTTCAAATCAGAGGAAGATGATGAAAACAATATATGAGGCACAGTGTGTCGTAATTATGTGCAAAACCTGACACACCAATGGATGTGGCGCGGCCTAAACAAACATATTAAGTGTAGAAACACAAAAAGTGTCATGCCAAATATGTGTATATAAAGGGGGTCTTTTTAGCTTTAGGACATTTCATTCTTAACGGCCTGCGCCCCTAAAAATTCAAATGCCTTTGCCGTTAATTTTTCTTTTTTCGGATCACCTTTGTGATCTTCCAAAACAGCCATATCAAAGTTTATGCAGAACTTTCACAGGCGACACAGCTGCTTGAATCATTGCAGGCATAGAGCTCATGAATATGATTAAGAAAAACCAGCTAAACTTCACAAAACACATCGATCAAAACCTAACGCCAGCACAGCAATTTTACTGTCTGGCAACCATCTAAGGTTTCATCCCTTGTGGCGCTTTTGAACTTATATTAAACTTTGCGACACTACCTGATTCTACCCCATGGTGGATTTAATGAGTCCTGAGTCTAGCAGGAGAACCAAAAACGGAGGTCACAGACATGACATCAGAAATATCAACCATTGATAATGTCAAAATAGATATTGAAAGATGGGATAATGATTACTCATATCAAGAGCAACTCACTAAAAAGCTGGATGCCCATAGCGGCGAATTTAACCAAGAGGTTATTAATGAAATAGTTCTTTGGAAGATAAATCGCTACGCCGCCACCGAAAACAATGGCGTATTATCCAAGATCAATAGAATTAAGAAAACCGACACCAAAGAAGACACTACACTGACAAAAGAAATCCTCGAAGACCTCTTGAATATAAAAGGATTTGGCTTACCTATGGCCACAACCGTCCTGCGCTTCAAAAACCCAAACATCTACCAACTCATCGACCAGCGCGTATATAAGTTTATATTCGGAAAACCCATGCCGACTAGCACAAGAACCGACAAGTTAATACAAATATACCGCGATTATCTGGATACAATACGGGAACTATGTGATCAACATGGCATAGAATTTAGTAAAGCCGACCGTATCCTTTACCAAGCTGACATTATCGAAAACAAGGGCGTAAAACTCACAGGATACGGCAGATAAAACGGTAGTGTCGCAAAATTTAACTGGTTAAAGAAATTTTAGAATTTGAGAGGTACTTTTGCTGTTTTTCAACAGCAGGACAATCCCAATGATTTCATTAAAGTCATAAACTTTGCGACATTATCCCTAGAAAAAAGTTAACAATCCATCAGGCATAATTTCATTTGCTGTTGAGGAAGAATTATCATTATTTTCTTCTAAATTCAGCTTTTCCGACACAAACAATATTTCATTATTGTTTATAATAACTGGCAACATTATTCGCAACCCTAAATGTAGTTATTTTTTTGTTCCAACAACTATGTTATAAGATAAGGTATCATACAACATAAAAAACATCGTAAGGACACATACACTACATGCAACCAAAACCAAAGCCTGATGAATTCGACATCCTAGTGGGAAAAAATTTATTTGCTATTAGAAATATACGAGGGGTCTCACAAAAACAATTAGCTGATGCTATAGGAGTGTCTTTTCAACAAGTTCAAAAGTATGAAAAGGGTGTTAATAGACTTTCTGCCGTTCGGTTATACCGAGCATCAAAGCTTTTAAAAACTGATTTGTATCGCTTTTTTGAAGGAGATGAAGAAGAGACATCTAATAGAGACGCTGTTGACTTTTTAAAATTAGATAAACAAACATTGGAAATGATAAAAGCTTTTGAAAAAATCACAGACAAAAAGTTAAGGCGTAATTTTTTGAATATATTTAAAAAATTGAATAATTGACCCATCAATTATTATGCCTGTGCTTCTTTAGGAGAAGAGCTATAAGCACACTGGAAGATTTTATTGAGAAAACGAATGCGGGATTAACCGCAGATTTTATCTTCAAGGAATTCAAAAAATCTATGAAGAGCTTCGGGTATGATCAAATCTGTTATAGTCTCATAACAGATCATCCCTCGCTAAATTTATCCTCAGGGCATGGAGTTTTTGAGAACTATCCTGATGATTGGATGGCGTATTACATGGACAAAAGATATGATACGATCGATCCTGTCTCCAAGTATTGCTTTAGTTCTAATCGCCCGTTTACGTGGGAGTTTGTTACCAATCATCTAAATATTTCTAGAGAACAAAAAAAGATTCTGCACCAAGCTCATGAAGCAAAGCTACTGGATGGAATAGCCATCCCAATACATGGAGTGAACGGTGAACTGTCTGGAGTGGGAATGGCGAGTAGTTCAGGAAAAGTTAATGTAGATCGAACAACATTAATGACCATCAAAGCTATTTGCTGTCAATTCCATTCGGCGTATACAGACTTACTACTTATTGACGATAAAGAATTTAAAAACACCAGAATAAAACTAACTAATCGTGAATGTGAAATACTATCATGGGCTGCTGAAGGTAAAAGCGATTCCGACATTGCTGATATTCTAGGAATATCTTATAGCACCATCCGTTTTCATTTAAACAACGTGTATTCTAAACTAGATGCCAATGAAAGGATTTTTGCCATCACAAAAGCAATTCGTCTTGGTATTATCCTTCCGAGCCATATTGCAGGAAAACCTGATGAACTTGTTAGGTAATAATTCTTGTTAAAATTTGCTTCTCTAATCTAGCAATAAGCGAAGAGAGAAGAAAAATGATAGAATGTGTGTGTCTTAAAAACAATCACCAGTTTGGTGGTAACCCACTGTATAGTCAGCATCAACTGCGATACAAAAGCATCATAGAACGGCAAAAATGGGATGTTCCTATTATAGAAGATGCCGAATATGATTCTTACGACAACCCAGCAGCGTGTTATCTTATAAAGCGAAATAGCTCAGGCACAGCATTAGGCGTGTCGCGTTTATACCCGACAGACAGACCATATATGCTGAAAGATGCTTTTTCTTACATGGTTACAGATATGGATATGCCCTCTAGTTTCTCCATATGGGAAGGTAGCCGTTTCTGTATTGAAAAGAATTTGGAGCCTAATCTCAGAAAAAGAATAATCCAAGAAATAGTTGTTGGATATTTAGAATTTGCCCTTGAAAGAAATATTTCAAGCATCATTGGCGTTATGTTTCCTGCCTACTGGAGAGGAGTTTTTTCCAACTCCGGATGGGATGTTGAATGGATGGGCGATATCCATAAAAGCACAGAAGGCCATAAGATTAGGGCTGGTTGTTTGAATGTATCTCAGGAAGTTCTTTCAAACGTACGCAAGATCACTGGAATTGACTATCCGATTCTAAACAATGGCTTAGACAAACTTCGGAAAAAAGCAGCGTAAATTTAAACTTATGTAGATTAGGAGTAATCATGTTAAACAAAAACAATACAAATGATTTAAGATTAATAACAACCTCTTTATATTATCTTAGCCAAGAAGCAATGAGAGCTGAATTGGAAGAGGTTTCAGGCATAATAACGAATGCTATCAATTTAATTGGCCAGTGGACAAATAGTGAAAACATCGCACTAACCGATGTTATTTGTGATAACTCGACCATGGTGCTTTTATCAATGTATTCTAAACTTTCCAAAATTCCACAAAATGACAGAATGGAGCTTCTAAAAATTCTGGAAGAAATTGATAAAGATTTAACAGAAGAAGAAAAAAAGGACTTTGGTTTTAATGACGACATGCGCGTTATTAATTAAGCTCAGAACTGTACCCTGGTTGAGACCAGCTCAGATCATGACGAAATACCACGGGTCTTGACCCGTGGAGCTTCACACATTTTCTGTCCGGAATAGTGTAGCCACATCAGTTATAAGCGCGGCAAATGACAATATCGTGGGTAGTATAAAATACAAAATTGCCGCGTAAAATATGTTTAGCTACGGTTGTATATTGAATACGGCTGTGCTACGAAGGTTTAGTCGGATTATGTGAATGATGGGGATTATGATGCGCATTTTTAAAATAATTATTCTGTCTTTAGGTGCCTTTATCTTACTGTTTTTGTCGCTCTTTTTTATATTACCTTTAGACATGGTGCGCTCTGAGCAGGATGTGGTATTTATAGAGGAGATAAAAAGCACTCTTCCCATTGTTAACGGCCACATAAAAGTTTCGGAATTTTATCCGGGAAAGTGGGATAAGGTTTGTATGGCTTATGGCGGAGTGGCATCAGAGGATATTCTTCCTGGTGTGGCGGAATATGCAAAAATTGATGTTCAGAAAATCAAAGTTACAAATAGGGAACGTTCTGATTCCAAATATGTAGCGGATTTGTACTGGATATTATACTTCTATACCAAACCGGACAAAGTGGAGCTATATAGAATTGGGAAAGGTCAAATATTGCCTCGGCCAAAAGGATTTTATGTCGATGATTATGGCTGTGTAGAGCATGCCAACGCCTATTTTTTTACTCCTCAAATTAAAGGAAAAGATTTGCCGGAACGTTATTATCTAGGACTGACAAAATCGTGGCCGAATAATTAGAACATATTAGGGAGAAAACGCATGACATTTTTTGGTAGTGTCGCAAAGATTAATATAAGTTCAAAAGAGCCACAAGGGATGAAACCTTAGATGGTTGCCAGACGGTAAAATTGTTGCGCGGGTGTTAAGTTTTGATCGATGTGTTTGGTGAAGTTGAGTTGTCCTTTTTTTATCATATTCATGAGCTCTATGCCTGCAATGGTCCGAGCAGCTGTATGAAGTTTTCGAAATCCTCCCATGGGACTGGTAATACGTTTGATATGCCTGTGATCC
>JAGLKL010000011.1 GCA_023141075.1 Alphaproteobacteria bacterium | reverse complement strand
TTGTATAAAGTCAGGGAGAAAATAAAATAGTTGCGACTGGCGTTACTATACCAATATAAGAGGTGATCCTAGGGTCAGGTTACCGATTTTGGTCGGTAGTGGTAGTGGCTCAGTTTTCCGATAGTTTTTGTTTCCGCAATTTCGCCCAGTAATCCAGCCGTTTTTTAATTTCCCGCTCAAAGCCGCGCTCGGGGGGAGTATAAAATGACTTACAACCCATTTCTTCGGGAAAGTAATCCTGCCCGGAAAAAGCATCCGGTGTATCATGGTCGTAGATATATCCTTCGGAATAACCTATTTCTTTCATAAGTTTTGTTGGGGCATTAAGGATATGCAGCGGCGGCATAAGCGAACCGGTTTCTTTGGCTACACGCTGCGCTGATTTAAAAGCTGAGTAAACGGCGTTGGATTTTGGTGCACATGCCAGATAGACGAGCGCCTCGGCCAATGCCAGATCTCCCTCAGGAGAGCCTAAGCGTTCATATGTTTCCCACGCGGCAATACATAAGGTTAGAGCTTGCGGATCGGCCAAACCAATATCCTCGGAAGCCATACGTGTGAGGCGCCTTGCGATAAAACGCGGGTCTTCTCCCCCCTCAAGCATCCGTGAAAACCAATACAGCGCAGCATCAGCGTCCGAGCCGCGTATGCTTTTATGCAAGGCTGAAACCAGATTATAATGGCCTTCCTCGGCTTTATCGTATAAAGGGGCGCGGCGCTGTACCAAGGTCATGAATTCATCGGGCTTGAGAGTTTCTTCGGCCTGATCGAAGAGCTGTGAAACCATGCTCAGAGCATACCTGCCATCACCATCGGCCATGGCTTTGAGCATATCGCGTGCTTCACTCGTTAGCGGTAATGTTTTCCCGGCATCTTCTTCTGCGCGTTTAAGCAAAATCTCCAAAGCCTCATCATCCAGACGTTTCAGGACAAAGACCTGACACCGCGATAAAAGCGCACCGTTCAACTCAAAAGACGGATTTTCCGTCGTTGCCCCGATCAATGTAATTGTGCCATCCTCAACAACGGGCAGGAAAGCATCTTGCTGGGATTTATTGAAACGGTGAATCTCATCAACAAAAAGAAGAGTCCCGATGCCGTTTTTATGACGAATACGCGCTGAATCGAATACTTTGCGCAAATCCGCAACGCCCGAGAATATCGCCGATATTTGCTCAAAATGCATGGCACTGTGGTTGGATAATATCCGTGCTATTGTTGTTTTCCCCGTGCCCGGCGGCCCCCATAAAATCATCGAGCCAATACGTTTTGCGTCCGCCATTTTTCGCACCGGGGCATCTTTGCCGACAAGATGATCCTGCCCGACAACGTGCGACAGCTTTTCAGGCCGCAAGCGATCTGCAAGAGGGCGTGGCAGCTCTTTTTCCGGTAAGTCTTCTTGAAACAAATCTTTCATTCATCAAGAATTAGAACATTCATCGAACAAAAGCAATGTGACTATTCTTTTCCTAAATTATTGTTTCTCGGAAATAAAGAGCTGGCAATCGTAACTCGCGGCTATCACAGCGACATGAGAAGACTGCCCGGTTTTGTCTCCACCGATAGAGACATCGCAATAGACCCCTTCAGGAAAATAGTGGTCAGAGGTTGTAGCTGTTACGGAAGAAGAGCCAAAGCGAAGATAGACAGGGCCTGTTGCGTACAAGCTTACTATTCGTGTTTGCTGGTCAAAAGCGGACGTATTTTTTGCTGAGGTAGAGCTCACATCTATTACATGTGCGCAATCATTTTTTAGACGCATAGCGGGTAAAGGAACGTTATTGGCATCTCTGGGAAGAAGTGTAGGCATTTTTATATCTCCTTAATCTTTTTTAAAAAAACAAAAAACCGCCTTTCCGTTTATGGAAGGCGGATATGGTTATCCCTCGTTTGTAAGCCCACTATGATCTTTCTAAATTCCAAAGTCAAGAAAATTTGTGAATAAATTCCTTTTCTTGGTAATTCAGCACTTTCCCCCATTGTAAAAAAGCAGTCATAAAGGGTAAGATTTTACAATCGGGCGGTTGTTTTTGTGCGCACTCGTCACCAAAATCTTAATTACCTAGGTGGCTCAATAATTCTCCGGCTTCTTCTTTGCCTGAGTAGTTCATACCATCTGAAACAGCGTTGCTCAGATAATTTCCGGCTTCATCCTTACGTCCCATCTTTGCCAGTAAAACACCGTAATGATAACTGATCTGAGGGTGGAGAGGCTCGGGCGCCAGAGAAATGACCCTTTCAAAGATATTTTGTGCTTGTGCTGTCAATCCCAAGCGCAGATACACCCATCCAAGCGTATCGAGATGATATGGATTATCAGAGTTAATAAAACGCTCTGCCGCAATTCTAGCTTTCTCCATGGCCTTATTATCATCGCTTTTATAATCAGCAATTAATTGCGCCATATTATTAGCCGCAACATCCAGCCGATCATTTTTAGCATATAAGATTTCATATATGGCGATTGCTTTATCCGTTTTTCCAAGCGAGGTGAGATAGCTTGCTTTTTTAAGGGAGGCTGTCACTTCATACGGAACGGCATTTTCAGCACTATTTAGGATATCAAGCGCTACGCGGCTTTGTCCTTTTTCGATCAAAAGCTGCGCGTAACCTAAGAAAGCAGCCTGTGTTTTGGGCTTTTTTTCTATCGCTTTTTTAAACAGCGCTTCCGCATATTCCTTTTCGTCCATAGCGACCAGAACGTTTCCCAATAATGTCGCCACTGTGGGGCTGTCGGTTTGCAGGTCTGAAAGAAAAAATTTGATTCCCTCTAGGTCATTTGTTTTTTGAGACAAAGTAAGCAGGGCGGAAAGAGCATACTTCGATAAGGCAGAAGAAGGGTCAGCTTTTATGACCTCTTTAAAAACATTTTTTGCCTGCGCAGACTTACCGATTTTGCCTAGTATTTGACCTCGCAAGAATTTTGCTAGAGGTCGTTGTCCCTCCAGTTTTTCTAAACGTTTAATGGCACTTTCTGCCTCATCCCATTTCTTTTCCTCAATGGCCAGTCTGGCCGTATTCTCCCATCCGATTGCGTAAGCCGGGTCTGTTTTTGTCACAATAGATAATATTTCCGCCGCATGCTTGTTATCTCCGTCAAGAGAGTATAATTGTGCAAGACGAATATGGTTTGAAAGATTCCTAGCATCAACCTTCAAAGAATCTATCAATATATCTGTCGCAAGATTAATACGTCCCTGAAGTATGAAAACTTCTGCCAGAACGCGGTACGCTTTTACGGCTTTGTTATTATCCCGGATAATCCTGCGCAAATCAGAAACTGCCCTTTGGTAATCACCCTGATAAAAAGATAAATTGGCGCGGACAAAAAGAGCCTCTTTACTATTGACGTTTTTTTCTAACACACCGTCTATAAGCTTTTGCGCAAAGTCCAGATCACCCTGACGCAACTGGATATTGGCAAGGGAAGTGCTGGCATTCATGCTGATCTCATCGTCAGAGCCCTTGTTGATAAGGTTTTTCAGTGTTTCTATCGCTAACTGATCTTTCCCGTTTCGGATATAAAGATCAGCCAGCCAGATATAAGGGGTTTTATTATGCGGCCATTTTTCAATATAGCTTTTAATCTCTTTCTCGGCGACTTGCATATCGCGGTTTTGCTCAAGAAAAACGGCAAGACTATGCTTGGCCTGCATATTATCCGGAAACAACTTAACAGTATTGCGAAGTTCTAATTCCGCTTTCATATCATAACCGCTCTCAGATAAAATTGTTACCAGATCAAAGCGGAATCTGGTTTCTTCGGGATATAGCGTGAAGATTTTGTGGTAAATTTCCCTGACCTTGGCAATATTATTTTGCTCGCTATAAATTGCTGCCTTAAGAAGATATAAAGAAATATCTCTTGGATTATGCTTTATTCCTTTATCCAGCGTGGCAAGTGCTGTTTCAGGATTATTTTTCGCATTATAAATTCCCGTTAACACCGAATAGGCAATGACATTGGCGGGATCTATTTCCAGTGCCTTTTTTACCTGCGCATGTGCTTTATCGAAATCTTTTTCTCTTAAAAACAGTGAGCCTTTTATAGCATGAGCCGTAGCGTTATTAGAATCTATTGATAAGAGGTGATCTATTCTTTTTGAAACTTCATCATATCTTTGTGCCGCCATAAAATAATGTACCAGTTTCGATATTGCAGGCGCATAATTGCGGTTTTGTTGCTCCGCGACCATAAAGGCTTTTAGAGCTTCAATGATATTCCCTTGTGCTTCTTCTACAAGCCCCAGACTATAGATGACTTTAGGGTTAGTCGGCGAAATGCGGGCGGCATTTTTATATTCCAGCTTCGCCCTGACGTAGTCTTTTTCAGCAAAGAGCGCATCGCCGCGTATAATATATTTTTCTGTTTTACTTTCAGGATTGTCGCAAGAAGCAAGAAAAGGGACGAATGTTATGCATATAAGCAAACGAACTAAGCTGCGGGTCTTACCTTGAATCAAAGATAAATTTCTCATGCCACATTTCCATTAACGTTTAGAGCTAATCCCCAAAACTATCCGCGCCCGCGATAAGGCGCAGCTCCCTGATCGGGAACCCACACGCCTTTAGGCGGTTCGCCGGTTTGATAAAACACATCAATGGGAATTCCACCACGAGGGAACCAGTATCCGCCAATACGCAGCCATGTCGGCTCTAAAAGCTCAATTAAACGCTGCGCAATCTCCAATGTACAATCTTCATGAAATGCACCGTGATTGCGGAACGAGCCTAAGAACAGTTTGAGCGATTTACTCTCAACCAGCCAGTCACCCGGTACATAATCAATCACTAAATGAGCGAAGTCCGGCGCTCCTGTCAATGGACAAAGGGAAGTAAACTCCGGCGCGGTAAACCGCACGCAAGGTTGCATCTCCGGTTTTGTATTAGGAACGCGTTCCAATACTGCTTCTTCAGGAGATTCGGGCAGGACGGTTTTCTTGCCCAGTTGTTTAAGGTCTTGGTAAATCGATTTATCGCTCATAGCTTTTCAAATCCGCTTTTTTAATCTTCGAAGAAAGCCAGTTTATGGCACAAAACTCATTCCGGCAATATTTATAGCTTTCTTTAGCTCTCAACCTGATCATAGCATCGGCCATTTTATTGATGCTGTCTTCTTGATTTGAAACTGGAACCAATATATGGTACCATACATGAAGAAAAAGCATTTAAAGTTGCTACAGCTCATATTTAAACGTCCTGTTAGTGCCAATGTGCAATGGCGGGAAGTTGAGTCGTTTTTAAAAGAGCAAGGCGCTGTGATTAAAGAACGTGGCGGCTCCCGCGTAGCAATACGAATTGGAGACCATGTTTTGCATCACCACCGCCCGCACCCCTCTCCAAATATGGACAAAGGTGCTGTAGCTGCTTTGCGTGATTATCTTGAAAATTGCGGCATAACGCCGGATGGAGGTAAAAAATGAATACATTAAAATACAAAGATTATATTGCCACAATCTCCTATGATCCTGATATTGACAGCTTCATGGGGCGCGTTGTTAATGCACGCGACATCGTGACTTTCTACGGTAAATCTACGGAAGATCTGCATAAGGAATTCAAAATCTCTATAGAAGATTACCTTGCCTATTGTGAAGAAGAAGACTTAGAGCCTGCAAAACCACGCTACAGCGGCCAATTTCGGCTTCGTTTGCCTGCAGGATTACATGCAAAACTTTCTGCTGCCGCATCCGCAAAAAATGTGAGTTTAAATGGTCTCGTAGTTGAAATTCTTTCTGGGCAGATCGGGATAGAAAAATTAGTGTCTTTTCGGAATCCAAGCGCTATGAATGAAATAATAGATTCATCAAAATCATGTGAAGATGAGCGATTTAAAAAGATTTTGTTCGAAGAATATTATCCTCTGTATGCTTTTGTTTTTTCAAAAGATGAAAATTGTTTAGCTAAATTAATGCCTGAAAATAATGAAGGACCAGACGCTGTTATTAAACTTGATAATAAAGAAATTACAGCCCAAATCACAACATCCGATATTTCTTATCAAACAAAACTGACCGATGAAATGGTCGAAACTAGAGGCAAAGAATTTTTTGATAAAGGCAAATTAATATCCACTCCTTCAGAAAAATACAGGGACAAAAAAACAAAAACAATCAAACAAAAAACAGACCGGATTCTAGAGTCATCAGAAGCTAAAAGTAATAAAAAGGCGGATGAAATTATGGCTGCTCTAAAAAAGAAAATCGAAAACTTCCATAAAGGAACCGATATTTTAATCATAAACACCAACACTTTTCTTGGTGCATGCTCATTCTCTTGGGAAGATAGGTTAAAAAATGAATTAGAAAAATTTAATGATCCTATTCTTTACAAAGAAGTTTATGTTATTGATGGCTGTTTTTCAGAAATAAGAGAAACAAAAGTTATACAAATACATCCTTAATTTCATGCTTGTTCCTCATTTTGATCCGGTATAAGTATTGTTTCAGGCTGTTCTTCCAATCCGGCTTCGAGGCGCAAGCGTTTTTCTTTGGTGCGTTGGTGGTGTTTGCACTCCCAGTCGCCGCCTGTTAATGTCGCCGTTTCCTCCGATATTGTATAGATTCCCAAATCCTAAATCCCCCTTTTATCGCCCCAAAGCAGGACGTGTAATTGTGGTAGGACGGTCGCTTTATACCAGCGATCCCGTTTCACAAAATCAACCAGCCAGCACGTGCGCTCCAATATTTCATCACGCTCACGCGTTATATTCTCGCCCTCCTCTGTCTTACCGCGCCCATCTTCAGGTTGCTTATTCAGGGGTTGCAGGTAAACAGGCAGGTCGGGATAACGATCCGAACACGCTCGCGCATAGGCATAATCCTTCATATCACCGATAATAATTTTCAACACGCTTAGAGTAGGCCTTTCACCTTTAGCGGCCATTTTCACGCATTCATCCAGTTTGTGCCAATCTGTTTCCATCCCGCTGCTGGGGGGTTTGGGAGAAAGGGTGAGAACGTCTAGTGCACTAAACCACTCTCGGGGCATTGATCCCTGTGTCTCCAAAGCAAAGTGATAGCCCTTCTCATGACCAAGATTAATCAAAGGTTCTAAGGGCTGTATCGCCGGATTTCCGCCTGAAAGAGTAACCATGATCGGCACTCCACCCGAAAGCACCTCAATGCGGGCAAAAATTTGTGCCGCATTCATGGGTATCCATTGATCGCGATATTTACTTTCCACCGCATGCAGCGTGTCACACCATTTACAGCGGTAATCACACCCTCCGGTGCGCACAAATACTGTTGGTTGACCGATCAATGCGCCCTCGCCCTGCACAGTAGGGCCGAATATTTCACAAATTTTTATGTTGTCACGGGGCATTAAGTTTTAATTTCATCTCTTAAGACAACGATAAGTTCATGTATGAGGGTGGATGGATTAGCATGGTGCTTATCACCTCCTGTACCTATGCCGTCCTGTATCAGTGATTTTGCATTTTTTATGGCGGTGTCTATATGATCTTTTATATCATCAAAATAGATGCACTTACTATCCTTTGAGTAATCTTTAAAAGCTTTGATTTTCTTCAGATCATCTATCAGTGAATTAGCAGGACTTTTCTTACCCTCATGATATGGTTTGGTTGAACCATCAAAATGCAGTTTTAACCATAGTTCAAAGCATGGGTTGGAAGTAATTGCTTGAATTGAAGTTAATTTATATTCCCTTTTTTTGTTTAATCCCGCAATTTTTGCTAAGGCACTATCATATGTTTCGTGTGTATCCCTATCAAAGACAAAAAACACATATTCAAAATCATCGTCTTGCTCAAGATAGTCTTCTCCATATTTCACAACACTAGATGGAGCAGAATCACATTCTCCGCCACAAACTATTATCTCAGCAGTAGTTAAGTCAAAATGTTTAAATAGGCGTTCAAAATAGTTCGGTGCCGATACTGAGTCCTCGCATATAATCAAAACCCTTTTCGGTACTTCGAGACTGGCTTCTTTACGCTTAAAGTCTGCTTTTTCTTTAGCCTTACGCTTATTATGAAATTTATCATTCGCCATTAATAAATCCCCTTATTTTTGGGATACCACCATATCGCCCATCAAGATATGCTTTTTGGAAATTATTAACGTCTCTTACATCAAAATCAGAGAGCGGAATAAGCTGTGTGCCCTCATCATTGTTATTTTCTGCTAACCATATCTGGTCTTTATGTATAAAATCCTTTGCCATAATGGACGTTTCATGGCTTGTAAAGATAAGCTGCGCATTATTTTTGTTTATTTCCGGATTGTGAAATAAATTTATCAAAGCTTTAAGTGCGAGGGGATGCAAACTATTATGCAGTTCGTCTACTATTAATGTGTCCCCATCATCAAGCATATCAAACAGAGGGCCCGCAAGTTTAAAGAGTGCATTGGTTCCATCGGATTCATCATTAATGTCCAATGACACCAAATCGCCTTCACTGTTTTTGTGTAAAGACGAAATATTGAATGCTGTAATTTTTTCATTTTTCATTTTTAGAGCGTCTTTAATGTGTTGAGGCATCTCATCAGGTAAATCTGATAGATCAACTTCTTTTGTCTCAATTTCTAGGTCACAAATTTTAATATCAACGGATTGCAATAATTTAAGCACTCGGTTTTTCCATCCCTTTTCAACACATTGTTTAGTTGTAAATCCATAAGATAAATGATCCGGTGATTCAATCGTATGAAAATGCCTTTGTATCCATTCAAACGGGGCTTTTAAATCTTCTGCATTTAATTGCACAGCCTGTGATAAAAATAGGGCATTGCCCCTTGTCGCTTGTTTCCATATTTCTTTTTTGCCTTTGATATAAGTATTATTTATTTCCCATTTGTATTGATTGTTATCTTGGTTAAATTTCCTATGAAATAATTCTCTGGTACGCGATTTTGGAGCATTTGGTCTGGAAAACAACCACTCCTCCCAAACACGGTTTTTATCTACTGAAAAGCCGTATTGATACAAGGATTCTTTATGGATAAAAACCACTTCGAACTCAGAAGGCTGATTTTTAAAATCTCCAACTAATAAATTAGGCTCGGCCTTAATTTCTTCGCCTTCCTGTGTACTTTTTGCAGAGGAAATAACAAAATTTTTAAAAAAGTCTATTGCCTTTACTAAGGATGATTTTCCTGATGCATTAGCACCAAATACACAAGCAGACCGCAGTAGGTTCGGAGCCAATGTGTTGGATGTAGCAAAGGAAAAACGTTCATTATTTTTTGCACCGGCACCCGATACTAAAGACAGGGTTTGGCTTTCTGCAAATGAACGATAATTTTTAACTGTAAATGATACTAACATAGCTATCCCTTCAAATAAGAGCTGAATTATGTATTTTTTTTACAAAAAAGTCAATTATCTGGAATTCAAATAAAAATAAGTAGCGTCAATTAGCATTTTGCTCCTTCTTAAAACAAAAAACTTTAAGGCCTATATTCTGCACATGTTTTTGGCGTTTCTCGCACACGCACGGCGCTTACTTCCTGCCATTTTTTCTTACACCAGTCATAAAAATGCTTGGCCAGATGCTCGGCTGTGGCTCGATCATCGCCTAGCACGTCGTTAATGTGGCGGTGGTCGAATACTTCATCGATATAAATTTTCAGCGCATCCAACTCACGGTAATCACGCACAAAACCCACAGAGCCGAGTTCCTTGCTTTGTAACTCCACCTCAACAGTATAATTGTGCCCGTGCAATCGCGCACAAGGATGATCTTCACCCAGACAGGAAAGCTGGTGCGAAGCAGAGAAATGGTATTCTTTTGAAATCGTAAACATATTCCTTATGCAGCTCCTTTCTTCACCGCCTCAAGCCAATAAGTAAGGTTATCATAAACGGTTGGGTCATCCACTCCGGCCAGATCAAAAGCCTCGCGTCGCTCCACACATGTGCCGCAACATCCGCAATGGATATCACTTCCCTTATAGCACGACCAAGTCTCAGAAAAAGGAACATTTAGCCGCGCCCCTTCTGCAACAATATCAGCCTTGGTTTTATTCAAAAAGGGCACATAAAGAGCGATATCGGCATAATCCTCCAGAGCATGGTTCTGCATTTCTTCGAACGCTTTAATAAAACCGGGACGGCAATCAGGATAGATAAAATGGTCTCCGCCATGCACGGCTGTTGCTACAACATCAGCATTATTGGCAGCAGCAATCCCATATGCAATGGTGAGCATAATCGCATTACGATTAGGCACTATAGTTGCTTTCATCGTCTCCTGTGCATAATGCCCGTCCGGCACATCTATATTTTTGGCATCTGTTAATGCAGAGCCGCAGAGCCGCGTACCAACAGCGGAAATATCGATAATTTCATGAGAAACGCCAAGGGATTTGGCTGCGTGCGTCGCGAAATCCAGCTCTTTTTTATGGCGCTGTCCGTAATCAAATGAAATCAAACCGGCAAGCTCATGGCTATCGGATTTGGCAATTTTATAGGCCAGTGTCACCGAATCCAATCCACCCGAGCAGATGACATATGTCTTAATCATGTCCATGACCCTTGTTTTATTTTTATGTGGGGTAGGCTGCGACCCACTTTTTCCGAGGAATCTATAGCAGGACTTTGCATAAAATGGAAGGGAAATTCCGGTGATGACCAACATGCAGTTGCGTGATTCATTACGCGCGTTTTTTCTGCTGCTCATCTTCGGTCGTTAGTGAGATTTGGCGAGGAAGTGCTTCGATTGTCTGAGGCGTATTGATATCTTCAATACCGGCTTTGCCCGCCTGTAATTCTTTAAATTTACGCGCTGCGGGCAAAACCTTGCGTTCCAGCGAGCCGACAGCCGCATCATATCCCTTCATGGCATTTTGCAAATTAGAGCCAATTTTTTCTAGATGATTAGTGAACGCTAAGAAACGCTTATACAGGTCAAAGCCAAGATCAGCGATTTCCTGCGCATTTTGGGCAAGCTCTATCTGACGCCAGCTTAGTCTTACGACACGTAACAAGCTCATCAATAATGTCGGTGAGGCAATAATGACATTGTGATCTGCCGCAAAATCTACGAGATTTATATCGGAACGCAGGGCAATAGAATAAATATGTTCAGAAGGCAGGAACAACACCGTAAAATCAGGGCTTTCAACATTCTCCCAGTAGTTTTTTGCGCCAAGCTTCTTAACATGATCCCGCACCTGCGCCGCCAGATTTTTCATAATGGTCAAATGTTCTTCTTCGCTCAAGTCTTCAGAGAGACGTTGAGTAAATTTGTTAACGGGTGCTTTAGCATCAATAATAATATTAAAACCGTCCTGCATATGGACGATCACATCAGGACGCTTACGACCTGATGTACTCTCAATGCTTGCTTGTGTTTCATAATGTAACTCTTTTATAAGGCCGGATTTATCTAGAACACCTTCAAGAATATACTCACCCCATGTGCCTTGCGCAGATGGATCGCGCAGCGCACCAACAAGTTTGGCTGTTTCGCGATTGAGACTTCTTAAGTCTTCGCTCAACGCCTGATCGGTTCCTTTTACCTGTTCGAGGGCTGCGGACAGATTTTTGAGGTTCTCGTGGACGGGTTTAACCATCTCATCAATGGCTTTTTGGCGTTTTTCAAGATCATGGGCGCTGTCAGCCTGCGCTCCTTTAAGGCGTTCCTGTGCAAGTTGCAGAAATTGCTCATTGTTTTTTTTCATGGCTTCTTGTGCGCTAGCCTTAAAGCGCATATCCAGAAGCTCCCCGGCTTTTTCGAGTGCTTCCTTACTTGCCTGCTCTTGCGCTTTTAACGTCGCATTACCACGCTCCAAATCCATAACGTGCCGCATTTGCACTATGTAAACAACAACCGCGCCAAGTGCAGACCCTAGAACAAACGCACCACCAAGATAAATGGATATTCCACCTTCAAACATATTTTCCCCTGCCTTAATAAAGTAAAGACTTTAGCATTACCTAGCGATTCGATATATCATAAGGTAGGCGGAAGCAAAAAGAAAACAAGTATAATTTCATCACCGGAGCTACGGCTATGCTATGAGTTCAGACCCTAGGAAATTATACCATATGAGTTGATGACGCATTGCAGTTCTTCAATACCGATTTTCTTAACGCTGCTGGTGGTAAGGATGTCGGGGTATGAGGCGGGGTGATTTTTTACACTCTCTTTTGTGCTCAGAACCAGTTTTTCCAGCTCTTGGTCTTTCACTTTATCGCATTTGGTCAAAATAATGCGGTAGGATACACCTGTTTCATCAAGCATAGACATAAGCTTTAAGTCACTGTTTTTTAATCCGTGCCGTGAATCGACAAGAATAAAAACGCATCGTAGAGTCGGTCTTCCGCGCAAGTAAGCAAAGATTAGTTTTGTCCAAGCCGCGATTTTTTCTTTTGAGACCTTTGCATAGCCATAGCCCGGCATATCGACCATGTATAGTAAGTTCCCTAAATTAAAGTAATTCAGCTCTTGCGTGCGTCCCGGAGTATTCGAGGTTCGAGCCAAGTTTTTACGTCCGGTCAAGACATTAAGAAGTGAAGATTTTCCAACATTGGAGCGCCCCGCAAAGGCTATTTCCGGAAGAGTAGCTTCAGGGAGCTGCGCTAATGAGGCCACGCCGAGCATAAAATCACAAGAGCCGGAAAAAACTTTTCGTGCCTGTTCATATTGCCGGTCTGTGAATTCTTCGGCTTCCATTGCTACACCTGCCTGCTATTTTTTCTTCTTTTTCTTTTTCTTTTTCTTCTTAGGCTTTGGTGGCTTGATCTCTTTAGGGGGCAATACCTGTTCGTCTTTGCCAAAGAGCGCATTTTCTACCTCCTCTTCGACCATTTCGACCAGTGGATGAACACCGGGAGCCCCTTCATCAAGATCTTCATTCAGCTTTTTCTCAGCCTTGCTTTTTTCAAATATATAAATCGGAACGCCCATACGATGCATAATGAACATTTGCTGGAGCACTGAGAGCGTCGCACTAAATGCCCAGTAAACTACAAGCCCCGAGGCAAAACGCGCCATGATGTACGTAATGAAGAATGGAAAAAAGTTCATAATCATACGTTGTGTTTTGTCTTGCGGAGGCGGATTTAATTGTCTTTGCATAAGTGTTGCCGCCAGCATCAAACACGGCCAAACGCCAATAAGCGGCAAGAATGAAACATCGATATCCAAAAGACCGAACAAGTTAAAGATGCTGGTGGGGTCCGGTGCGGAAAGGTCGGTAATCCAGCCGATAAAAGGGGCGTGGCGAATCTCGATTGTCGTAAAGAGAATTTTATAGAACGCGAAAAAGATCGGGATCTGGATTAGAATAGGCAAACACCCTGACATCGGGTTGACCCCTTCGCGCTGATACAACTCGACGATTTCAGCCTGAAGCTTTTCCTTGTCATCTCCGTATTTATCACGCAAATCCTGAATCAGAGGCGACACTACCTTCATCTTAGCAAAAGAACGGTATGAGAAGTTGGTCAGCGGGAAAACAGCCATCCGCAGAATAAAAGTCTGAACCAGAATGGCAAAACCCATATTGCCAATCAGTATCCCTAAATAATGCAACATCAGGAAGAACGGATAGGTAAAAAACCAGAACCAGCCAAAATCAACGGCTAGGTCAAACTTGTCGATGTTTTGTTTGCTACCATATTCTTCAAGAGTCAGTATTTTTTTGACACCTACATAAACATGCTGTGTATATATGGTGCTTGCGCCATCTGGAATATGCATCTCCGAGGCCGTGAAATCGATCTGGTACTTATTGTTCTTTTTGTCTTTTCTATCCGGCGTTAGCTTAAAACGGTACTTGGTCAATACATCTTGTTGCGGGATAAGGGCGCTGAGCCAATATTTATCGGAAAAAGATATCCAGCCGCGCTGTGCTTCTAATTTCTTGGCCGGGGTTTCATTGAGATCATCGTAAGAGACCTTCTCAAGCGTGCCGCCAATAAAACCCAATGGCCCTTCGTAAGAAACCCATGTACTGCGTGAACCCGGTTCTTCCGGGATGTCTGTTTGTGAAATAAGGCCGTAAGGATGCAGATAAAGATCTTTACCGGAATTATTTATCACTTTTTGCGTGACGTGGAACATATATTGTTCATCCATGCTGATCGCCCGGATAAAACGCACACCCTGCCCGTTATCCCAAATCAGCGTGACCGGCACACTCGGACTTAGCGTTGTGTTGCCCCTCTTGACCTGCCAGATTGTTTTGCTGCCCGGCAAATT
>JAGLKL010000109.1 GCA_023141075.1 Alphaproteobacteria bacterium | reverse complement strand
TTATGATTTATAGTAGTTTAACTTAAGAATAATACATTTTGCTTGATGAATTTTCTACCCAATGGGCACAGGTTGATTATCTGCGCATAATTTCATTCACCGTAGCTATTGGCTATGCTTCAAAAATTATACTTGATTCTCAAAAAAATTCGTTGGCGCAACTCTGTATTATTCTTAAGTGAAACTACTATAAAAGCTAATTATTATCCGATTGTGCCATAAATTTAACGAAACGGAGCATCTCTTTACGTTTTTTGACATCGGTCATGGAATAGTACGTTCTGACCAATTCAAGAGTTTCTTTATGTGTCAGAAGGTCTTCAGGAATAGCCTTAGCTTTCTCCGATATCCCCTCGAAGTTATCCTGTTTGTTATCTGCCATACCGTATATGGGACCGGATGCCGGTTCACCATTATCCAGACCTTCATAAAAGAAGTCGATGGATACTCCCAAGGTTTTACTAAATCTGTAAAGTCTGCTGGCACTAACACGGTTTGTACCGCGCTCGTATTTTTGAACTTGCTGGAATGTTACCCCAACAGAGTCCGCCAGTTTTTCCTGACTTAGTCCCATGAGTGTACGTCGGTTACGAATTCGAAGACCAACGTGTTTGTCTATTATGTCTGCAGTTCCTTTTGTTTTTCTTTTTGTTCCTTGCATTGTCTTAACTCTATACTTGTTTTAATTATTAATCGATTATGTTTAGAAAGATAGTATCTCGTATTCTTTGGTATTATTACTACTGATCCTTTATTTAATGGAAACTGATTAATATCTACAACAACCTTTTATTGTTTGCAACAGAACCTTAAGTATGTATTCGCTCGAAAAAAAATGTCTCAACCTGAGGTCTGCAGTTAGTATATAAGTAAACAAAGATATCTTTGTACAAAATACTTAAACTCTTTAGTAATACTACCTTAATTTCTTTTATAATTACTTTATGATCATTAATCAATGGTCTGAGGTAATTTTTCACTGAGTATATTTTTTTTCATTAAATCTATACTCGATATTTTATTTCCAACAGGGTCAATGATCGCGCTAATCCCAGTGTTGGCGCTCCTTATAAAGGGTAAGCCGCTTTCTATTGCCCTGAACCTAGTCTGCACTATGTGTTGATAAGGCCCGGCACTCTTACCATACCAAGCGTCATTAGTGACATTAACAATGAAATCTGGCTTTTTTGAGGTCGTAAACCGGACATAGTCAGGAAAAATAGCCTCATAACAAACAAGTGTTATATACTTTAGTATATACTGCCCACCATCTTCCGGTTGCAGACGAATTGTGCGCTCGTTTACGTTACTCCCTTTTTTAAATCCGGCGAACCCTACTATTGGAGAAATTTTTATATAACTGTCCAGAGGGATATATTCCCCAAAAGGCACTAGATGCCGCTTGTCATATGTATCAATAACACGCCCGCTCTTATCCAGAGTGAGTATGCTGTTATAAAAATGTTCGGGTTTTTGCTCTGTTTTATTACCGGGTATGTGGCGCAATGCGCCAGTTATCAACAAAACATTGCGCGGATAGGCTGAGAGCATGTTTTGAATTGCGTCCATTGTCCACTCAGTGTTCAGGATGTTCTGGCTAATGGCGGTTTCAGGCCAGATAATAAGTGTAATCTCTGCGCCAATGTCATGGTTTTCCTGATATTGTGACATTTTTACGATGTCGATAAAGTTTTGTGCTCTTTTTTCAGGTTTCCATTTTTCACTTTGTTTTATGTTGGGCTGGACGATAATGATCCGCGTGTCTTTTGGTTTTGCCGAAGAAAAAGCTGCGTAATTATTTATTCTGTTTTGTCCGTATAACCAAGATGCGGCAAATGTACTGAGAATAATAACGCAGTAGATGCTTTTGCGCATTTTGCTGTGATTTGTGCTTAATATAAAGGCGGGGGCGATTGCCCAGAATATTGTCACTGTGTTGAGAAGATAAACGTCCGATAGCGCAGCTAACTGGGCGATAGGCAGGATGTCTATCCATGTGTAGCCATATAAATTCCATGGAAACCCGGTAAAGAGGTGTCCTCTTGCATAGTCGGCTACGGCCAGAAGGAAACAAAATATAATGTAGTTTAGGGCTGTGTTTTCGCGCTTGATGCATATTTGAGAAAAGCTTTTATATGTGATCGTCATTAAAGCCGGGAAAAGGGCGAGGATGAGCGGCAAGCCACTTACAGCTAATGGCCATGCCCACCAATAAGGATTATTTTCTACCAGCAGGGCATTGCCTATCCATGACAGGCTGAAGCCAAAATATCCGAGAGAAAAAGCAAAAGTGAATGCTCCGGCTTTGAGAGGCGTAGGAGTGCGAGTGACTATAATATATAAAGTGCTTAACCCGAAAAAAATGGTCGGCCAGAGATTTAACGGTGCCATAGACAGACTAGCGAACCCTCCGATTGCGAACATGGCAATGAGTTTTAGAGGGAGATGCCACTGCGCGTTGCGGCAAAGCGTTCTGTTATTTTCTGATAATTTATTGCACATATGCCCTGACCCTAATTATTGAGCCGGGGTTGCCTGAGTTGAGGGATGTTACGAATTTTTAAAAGCTTGACTCTGCGCGGGGCGGCATCGAGAATTTCAAAAACCATACCCGAGTTGTGTTTGAGGACTTCTCCACGTGCCGGAACGCGACCTGCCAGAAAGAACATCAAACCGCCAAGTGTATCGTTTTCCTCGCGTTCCTCTTCGCTTAATATTTTACCGTAAATATCTTCAAACTCATCAATGTCGTAGCGGGCATCAGCCATTAAAGAGCCGTCGGTTTGCAGGCTTATTTCCGGCTGGATTTCGAGGTTATGTTCGTCATCGATTTCGCCGACGATGGCTTCAATCAGATCGCTGATCGTGATTAGACCGTCTATTCCGCCGAATTCATCAACCACTAGAGCCAGATGTTTGCGTGTTATACGCATCTGAGTGAGAAGATCGAGTATATGCATTGAAGGTGATATAATCGGAATACCCCGAATGAGTTTGCTCATGTCAAAATCTTCGTTGCGGGCGATGGCCGTGAGGATGTCTTTAATATGGATTGAACCGACAATATTATCAAGCGTGCCCTCATATACCGGGAAGCGGCTATATTGTTTTTCAGATAGAAGCTCAAAAAGCTTTTTTTGCGTAATGTTATTGGGAATACCGATGATATCAGCGCGTGGAATCATGACATCGTCGACGCACATATTATGAAGTTCCAAGACGTTGGAAAGCAGGGCTTTTTCATGAATTGAAAGGAGGGCGTCTTCTTCAGTATCTATTTCGCTTTCGATATATTCTTCGATGGTTTCGCGTAAAGATGTGTCGTTTTTAGGTCTAAAATAGGATTTAATTTTACCCAAGAATCCGTTTTCAACTGTGCTGTTTGGCGAAGGTTGATCTTTGTTTTCTTCCAGATCCAGATCTTTCAAAGACTTAGTTACCGAGACAACATCTTCTTTGCTTTCTTCAGATGTATTGTCGTAGTCGTAAACCTCTTGAAAATCGCTGCAACTTTGCCTTTCCGGCTCCGAAGCGGCGTCGGTACTGGAGGGGTCTTTTTCCGGTTCTTGAATTTTATCTTGGTCTTGTGTCATCGTCCAGTTAGTCAGGTATGAAACAAAATGATATAGTGTCATAGTTTTAGTCTGATTCATAAGGGTTTTTGATTCCAAGTTGCGTAAGAACATCGATTTCATGTTTTTCCATGATTTTTGCTTCTTCATCTGTTTGGTGGTTGTAATGTAATAAGTGCAGACATCCATGAACCAGCATATGGGTGAAATGATCGCTCAGCAGTTTATTTTGTTCTAAGGCTTCTCTGGAGATTGTGTCATAGGCCAGTATAATATCTCCCAGCGAGCAAAATGGTATTGCAGGGTTTTTCAGTTCATCCTTTTCAGTCATGGGAAAAGATAAGACATTGGTGGGTTTGTCTTTTTCCCGGTAAGTCTTATTAAGCTCCTGAATAAAAAAATCATCAGCAAGAACGATACTGATTTCAGCGGATTCAATACCGGTTAAGCGATTATGCAATGTTTTTGCTATTATATTATGAATCAGGGCATTGATGTCGTTTATCACTTCGCCCCAGTGTTCATCCTTAATAGTAATATCTATTTCGATATTATTAGGTAGTGTAGTCACGTATTATATCCATTCTGTTTCATTTTACAGGCAAATTATCATCTTTTTTGACCCTTGAATATGCTACGGCATGTCCTGCGTGCCAAAAAATTGATTCTTTTCCCGTAAAATGGAACAGAATTGTACATAACACATGACTACACTACCTAGGCTAGGTCATTTTTTAGATTTTATTTTAGTAAACTTGTCATAAGCGAGGATGATTTTGCGTATTAGAGCGTGGCGTATTACATCTTTGTCTCTAAAGGTGGCAAAACCTATTTCTTCAACATTTTTGAGAACCTCAAGCGCTTCGTCAAGTCCTGAAGTCATGCCTCTAGGTAAATCGCTCTGGCTTGCATCGCCGGTAATAACCATATGAGAGGCTTCGCCTATGCGTGTTAAGAACATCTTCATTTGCATAGGTGTGGTGTTTTGGGCTTCGTCGAGAATGACAAAGGAACGGGTCAGAGTGCGACCGCGCATGAAAGCCAGCGGGGCTATCTCAATTTCTCCGGTTTCCATTTTTTTCATCAGGAAATCCCATGGAAGCATGTCTTGGAGCGCGTCGTATATCGGGCGCAAGTAGGGGGCGACTTTTTCTTTTATATCTCCGGGGAGGAAACCGAGATTTTCTCCTGCTTCTAAGGCGGGGCGGCAAAAAATGAGGCGCTCGACTTCGCCTTTAAGGTACATATCCACCCCGATAGCAACGGAGAGATATGTTTTTCCCGTACCCGCCGGGCCAAGCGCGAAAACCATATCATGCTCGCGGATCAGCTCAACATATTTTTGTTGATTTGGAGAGCGCGGGGCTATGGTTTTCAATTTGGTTTTGATAACGCCATATGGATGATTGCCATTATCTTTTTCCGGGCGGCGTTTTTGTTTAATTTGTTTGTTCTGTTTTTTTTCTTTTTCTTCTTCGTCAATAGCTTCGTCACTTGAGAGGAAGCGCAGTTC
>JAGLKL010000108.1 GCA_023141075.1 Alphaproteobacteria bacterium | reverse complement strand
CGCCCCTGATTAACCGTCATATCAAGTTTGGAGAACATATTAACATTATACGAAAACCAGCGTTCATTAATATCCGCTTGAATACGGGCATCACTGGCCGCACGCGATATTCCGCCTTCCTGAACTGCTGCCGTCCCGAGTGCAGCAGCAAATCCTGCGATCATGCTTGTACATGATGACAAGGAAATAAGCGCAAGCGGCATTACTGCCATACGCAAAAAAAAGGCTTTCTTGGAAACGAAATAAGATAAACGTGTCATGTTTGCTATCCTTACGTCTATATGCATTAGCATCATATTTACCATACATTCATATAATTGATTCGATTTAACCTATTATGTACGGGCTTGCCAAGCATTGTCCAGATGCCAGATTTTGCATCCGCGCGTTATCGCCACAACATCAAAGCGCATATCATACGCTACGTAAGCGGGTTCTTGGGCTAGAAAGGACAAAGCGCTATTCTCAATGCGCTGCTGAGTTCTGGGGGTAACTGCGCTCACGGCCTCTTCATAGGCGTTTCGAACCTTCACTTCGACAAAACACAAAACCCCCTGCTCTCCATTTTCTTGCAAAGCGATAATATCTATCTCACCATATTTGGTTTTATAGCGCCGCTCTAAAATTTCATATCCATGCTCGGCCAAAAAATCTGCAGCAATGTCTTCCGCCTCCACACCTTTCGCATAACTGGTCTGGGATTTGTCTTTTTGCTGCACCACTGCATCTTTGAGTAAAGAAAATAACGGCATACTCTACCCCTTTACCCCTCTTTCCCTAATAATATTCAGTGCCATATCATACAGATCGGATTTCTTGCGCCCGGTCTTTTCAGCAACAGCTTTTGCCGCTTCCTTGACCTTTTTGGTCTTAAGTTCCTCCCGCAACATATCGGCAATATCCCCCTCATCCAAGACAGGTACGCTTTCTTCACCCGGCGGCGCAATCACCAACACAATCTCTCCTTTAGGCGCACCGTTTTCCTCATAATTTTGCAGCAAAGATTCAGGCGTAGCGCACTTAACCTCTTCAAACCTCTTTGTGATCTCACGCACCACAGCTACTTCGCGCCTACCAAGCACAGTGTGTATATCTTTTAAAGCGGCTTTTAAACGCGGCGCTGTCTCAAAAGCAATCAAAGAAGCATTAACATGCATCCACTGGCCGAGCATCTTCCTCCGCGCTACGCTTTTAGACGGTAGAAACCCCAAAAAACAGAATTTATCCGACGGCAATCCGGAAATTTGTAACGCACTAAGCGTCGCGCTCGCTCCGGGCACGCTGGTAACATATTGCCCATTTTCGCGGCAGGCACGCACCAGTTTATATCCCGGATCGGAAATCAGCGGCATACCGGCATCACTAACCAGCGCCACGGCCTTACCCTGACCGATCATCTCTGTAATACGTTCCCGCACGGCTTCCCTACTGTGATCATTGTAACATTGCAACCGCGCACTAATCTGATACGCTCTAAGCAACTTGCGGGTCATGCGCGTATCTTCGCATAGAACCACATCGGCAACCTTCAATACATCAAGCGCCCGCATTGTAATATCGCGTAAATTACCGATGGGCGTAGCCACACAATACAGACCCGCTTTAAGAGACAAACCCTCTGGCATTTCGCAGTTTTTTTCTTTATTCTCAGTATCCATTAAGCAAATATCATCTAAGATTGTTAATATGCTATAGCAGTTTCACATAAGAGAATAGCCAAACTCATGCGCGATTTATACAACCAATTCCGAAAAAACGTTTTTCCCCGCTCTTTGTTAAACACATTGACGCTTCCGGTTCTGATAACCGCAGCACTGATACTTTTACAAGCATGTACACCCGGCTCGAACACATATACGTATAACGCAGCACCTTGGCTTACCCCTACGGGCGCTCCGATAGAACCGGAAAAACCACCAAGTGACCTTTCCCTCACCACTGTTCAAAAACAAACTTTAGGCGCTCCGACCATACAAAAAAATACTGCCGGAATTCCCCGTCAAGGTTCTTCTGTAAAAGTCGCCATTCTTTTACCCTTATCCGGTAAGCACGCCAAACTTGGTCAATCCATGCTTAACGCCGCACAAATGGCCGTCTTCGACCTTGGACACCAAAATCTTATGCTCATGCCTTACGACACGATGGGCACGCCCGGCGTAGCAGGCAACGCTGCACGTAATGCGCTAAAAGACGGCGCAAAGCTTGTGCTTGGCCCTGTATTCTCCCCCGCAGTTAAGGCCGCACGACAAGTAACCGAAAGCGCCAATATTAATATGATCGCCTTTTCCACGGACTGGTCACTAGCCAACTCGCACACATATTTGATCGGCTTCCTGCCCTTTGACCAGATCGAACGTATCATTTATTACGCAGGCTATAACGGATATAACCGTGTTTGCGCCATAAGCCCCAATAATGCTTATGGAAGTGCGGTAGTTTCGGCCTATCATGCCATAGCCCCACGCGCCGGTATCCAGACCTCCTGCGTTGAGCGCTTCTCATCGCACAAGAATTCCCTATCCAATGCCCTGAGAAAATTATCGAACTATGAGCAGCGCAAAGCCTTCAAAGCCGCAAAAGAGCAAGCACTCATCGAAGAAGGAAAAAGCCCGGAACAGGCACGCATAGCGGCCATGAAAGAACCACCGGAAAATATACCCTTTGACGCGATTTTAATGCCGGTCGGCGGCCAGTTAGCCCGCGAAGTCGGAAGCTATTTAAGCCACTATGACCTGCCACCTGGAAAAGTCAGACGCCTTGGAACCGGCTTGATGGATGATAATGCTTTAGCTCAGGACAAATCGTTAAAAGGCACATGGTTCGCTGCCCCGGAACCGCAAGCCAGAGCAAAATTCGAGCGCCGCTACAATCAATTCTACAGCCGGACTCCACCGCGCCTTGCCTCTATTGCTTATGATGCCACAGCGCTAGCCGCAATTCTGGCGCGTATAGGATTAAAGAAAAACGGTCATCCGGCTTATAATGCCGCCTCCATAACCAATCCAAATGGTTTTTCCGGTGTCGATGGAATCTTCCGTTTCAGACCTGACGGCATTGTCGAACGTGGGCTGGCAATTCTGGAATATAAAAACGGACATATCAACGTCGTTGATAGTGCTCCTAAAACATTCCAGACTTTAGCGCATTAACCAGTCACAAAAAAGAGTCATTTTACCCGATAATCGGCTTTTTCGGGCAGGCGCGTTTTGTATTAATAATGCATCCAATGTAATAAGAAATTCATATAAGATGCAGAAAATAAATATATTAACTGCGTATTACAAAAAATAAAAAAAAAGTCTTCCCGCACTTGTCAAAACCTAAAAAATGAGTCATACCTTAAAATTATCAAGATACGACACGATAAGTTTTAATACAGTGCTGTGACCTTCTGGCCTCAGCATGACCCTTAAAGGGAGGTAATTATGACAGAAGCAACCGCTAAAAAAGGTCGTCCCAGAAGCGAAAAATCTCGCAAAGCAATTCTAAATGCTACGAACAAATTATTGCTCCAGACATCAGTGCAAGAACTCAGCATCGAATCCATTGCAAAAAAAGCAAAGGTAGGCAAGACAACTATCTATCGCTGGTGGCCGAATAAAACAGCCGTTGTTATGGACGCGCTAGCCAACCAACCCGGCATGCAAACACCTTTGCCCACAGCCAACTCTCACACAGACGCAGTCTTGATGCAGATGGAAAAATTGATCCGGCTGGTTGACAGCAATAACGGCAAAACCATTGCTCAACTTTTCAGCGAAGCACAAGCCAGTGAAACCTCTTTGAAAATCTTTAAGGACAACCTGCTTGAACCTCTTATGGATGCCATTCTATATTCTATTGAAGAGGGTCAGAAAATTGGAGAGTTTCGTAAAGACATTACACCGGCATTAGCTGTAGATATTCTTTGTGGTCCGATTTTCTTCCGCCTTATGGCGCACCCGGAAGATCTGACAGAATCCTTCAGAAAAGAATACCCGGATGAAGCGATCAAAATCATCTCACCGAGATATGCTAGCTAGATAGTGTAGTGTAGAGAAGTATTACGATACCCATTGATTCCGTTTATATATAGTGCCAAATCGTTATTCCAAAACGGGCAGACCCGGCCAAACAGAGGGTTTGCATATAAGCGACTGTTATATAAAAAGAAATTTCCGTACGTATCACCCACGCAACAACAATGCTCATATGCCTGTTTTCGAGCTGGGCGTACAGATAATCTTTATTTAATAACAAAAAGATAAATAATGTCCTTTAGACATTACATGAGAATCGGCGTAAGCCATAAATAGCCAATTACTCCGCTTGATTCGTCTCAGCCTCTTGCACCTTTCGGACAGAAAAAGGCTCTTTTCCCGGCGCTGATTCAATAGCGCCTCTCTTATGAATCCGCTCCGAATCGAAACGTCCGGTTTTTTGGCGAAATGTTCTCCGGTCTTTTCCACGATGCCGAAAATTTCCTAACATTCTTTCAACTGTGTGGTGAGCCATCTTCGCACGCTCTTCCTGAGGTAGTTGTAAAAAGATACTCTTAATAGTCGCCGAGCGGTGTTCCATAAATTTACTATTTAGCTCTTTAAATTCTCCAACCAACGCATCATAGGCTTCTCCATCAAATTCAGGCGCTATAATAATCGCTTTCATAGCCTCTTTCTTCTTATGCACATCCTTAAAAAGCGGAATAATCTCTTTCTTCTTCTCCTTGAACGTTGTTTTCAATACTTCACGCGTTTCAGGAGCCAGCGCCTCTTTGGTCTTGTCCCATGGCCGCTGTCTATTTGCCTCGTGATATACCCGCCCGGCCACCAGTCCCAAAAACAGGACATTCAAAATAAGAGAAAGTGTAAAAATTATTTTTGCCAATTTGCTCATAGAAAGTTTGCTCATAGGAAATCTCCATATTCAAAGCTGTCTGTCACCATAATAAAAGTCTCAACATCACTGCTGTCATATGACGAAGCATATCCAATATCACTCAAGAATGTTGTCGCGTTCAGTCCACCGGTTTGTGCGCCCAGAACCACCCCTCCCATCATGATAACAATTACCGCCATAGCAAAGGCCGGACGCGGTAAAATCACA
>JAGLKL010000107.1 GCA_023141075.1 Alphaproteobacteria bacterium | reverse complement strand
TATAAAGTCAGGGAGAAAATAAAATAGTTGCGACTGACGTTAGTTTCACTTAAGTGGAACTATTATAGAACTGTCCCGGTATCCCTGCACGAGCCAGAGCGTCTGCACGCTCATTATCAGAATGCCCCGAATGTCCCTTCACCCACACAAACTCGACTGAATGTTTGCCTACAAGCTCGTTAATTATCTGCCAAAGTTCCTGATTTTTCACCGGCTTTTTTGAAGCCGTCTTCCACCCATTGACCTTCCACCCCTCAAGCCACTGCGTTACACCATGCATAACATATTTGCTATCTGTATAAAGCTTTACTTGCGAAGGCTTGGTTAAAGCCTCCAGAGCCTTGATAACAGCCATCATCTCCATGCGGTTATTGGTGGTTTCTTCATCACCACCGCAAAGCTCCTTTTCATAGCCGTTATAGCGCAAAAGCGCCCCCCAGCCTCCCGGGCCTGGATTTCCACTACACGCGCCATCAGTATATATTTCTACGATTTTTCTCATGAGTTAAAGTGATACCGCCACTTGCCCTGCATCGTCCAGATGATTAGCAATAATATCAACAAATTCCTCCGATGATGATAAATCCGCAAAAGCACTGGCCGGGATCGTCACACCGTATAGATCAGCCAAACGTTGATATTTAGGTTTGCGCGCTTCAAATAATCGGAGAAATACCCAGCGCAAAAATCCATCAGGTTCCATTTGATTTACAGACTCCAATCCCTCTTCAATCAGATACTCATCAATGTTCTGTAATAAGAATGCTTTAGGAAAAAACAAAGGTTTCGGATAATCCAAAGCACGCTGCAAAACAATTTGCTCAGATTCCTTGTCAGTTTTTAAGTAAACAAATAACGTCCTTTGCCCAATATCATGCAAAACCTCTTCATCTTCAATTTCACATAAACTACCTGTTGAATCATGAACAAATGACCCGCGCCCTCGATCCATAACATTACCCATCTCCAACAGCGCCTTCACTTCAGCATCATAATAAGCTTTCTGACGCTTCTGGAAGATATCCAGATCATATCCGCCTCTCACCGGGTTCCCAAGTTTTCCGAGATACTCATGTAACACACTAATATTTTCTGCACTCAATTCCTGCGCATTAGCAAAAGCATCCAGCTCTTTTTTAAGGTATTTCGAACCAATCTCATAATCACATGAGTAATTGCGCCAACCCCATTTCTCCAAACGACAGGATAAATACGTCTTACCGGCTCCAGACATCCCTATAAGCGTTACAGCTCTTTCTGGATTATTTAATAATTCCTGTCTTGTTAGTTTCATTATACTTCCAATTAGGTTCTGACTTTAAGCAAACATTTTGGGAAGCTTGAATGTAACATCTTCCTGTGTAATAGCAACTTCCTCAAGTTCAACGTCGAAGTATTCTCTGGCTTTTTCAATCACTTCTTCAATCAGAATTTCCGGCGCTGATGCTCCCGCACTTAATCCGAGCACATTCACCCCTTCAAACGCATTCCAGTCAATATCGCTCACACGCTGCACCAACATCGCCCGTGAACACCCATTCTGCGATGCCACTTCGACCAGACGATTGGAATTAGAGGAATTTGGTGCACCCAGCACCATCACAATATCACTCAATGAAGCAATCACTTTCATAGCTGCCTGACGGTTAGTCGTGGCATAACAGATATCTTCTTTTTTCAAACCTTTTATTGCAGGAAAAGTTTTTTGCAACATTGTGACAATCTCCGCAGTATCATCAACCGAGAGCGTCGTTTGTGTACAATAGGCTAAAGCATTCGGATCATGAATCTGCCCTTTAATTCGTGCAATGTCTTCAGCGCATTCGACCAGCAACGCAGCCCCTTCCGGTAATTGACCCATCGTCCCGATCACTTCCGGGTGTCCGGCATGACCGATTAGAATAACCTGCTCTCCGCTTTTGTAATGACACTCAGCCTCCCTGTGAACTTTACTCACCAACGGACAAGTCGCATCAATATAAAACATCTTCCGCCGCTGCGCTTCCTGTGGTACAGATTTCGCAACTCCATGAGCAGAAAAAATTACGGGATGACTATTATCGGGAATTTCATCAAGCTCATCAACAAACACCGCACCTTTTTCGCGCAAACCATCAACCACAAATTTGTTATGAACGATCTCATGACGCACATAAACCGGTGCACCATATTTTTCCAGTGCCCGCTCAACAATTTGTATGGCTCGATCCACACCCGCACAAAATCCGCGTGGTGCCGCCAGTAAAATCTTAAGGCTTTTCCTATCCATGCCTAACACCTAACAGTAGTTTCATGAAAAATCCAGCACTTGCCTATTTTGCTATTGTTGCGTAATGTGGTGGCTCGAATTTGCTCCTTAATTTTTAGAAATGTCGCAGATGATAAAAATGCTTAGGGTTTTCACTTTTTGTTGTTCTTGCGCTCTTTTACTCAGCGCCTGCCAGACGTTGGAGGCACTAAAAGACGACGCTTACGATGTCGCTGGAGGCAATATATACGCTGCAGGTGCTACTGGAAAAACACCGGAAAAACTCCTACGCAGCCCCTGCCCGCAAGTCGAAATTGTCGATGACCTAAGCTCAATCAGTGATTTCTCCAATCCACGCAAACAAGATAAAAAGAACCTGATCTCGCGCGTAGACCTTAAAAGCGCAGAAAGCACATGTAAGCTTTCCTCCAAGACAGCAATAATTGACTTAAAACTATTATTTGACGGCAAGCTCGGCTCTAAAGGCCGTAAAAAAGCCTCTGAAAGACCGTTCTTTTCATATCCGTTTTTCGTTGCTGTTACCACGCCGACCGGAAAAATCATGGCCAAGGAAATTTTCTCAGCCTCTATCACTTACGCCGCAAATGAAGATGAACACACTTATTTCGAGAATTTGCGTCAGATCATCCCGATCAGAAGCAAAAATCAGGCAAATAACTATCATGTCTTGGTCGGCTTTCAGGTCACACCCGACCAGCTTGCCTATAACCGCGAACATATGGTTCCCATTGCCAGCGCTTTGGCTGCCCGGAAGCACAAACCCACCCCCCCTGAAAAACCGCCAGAAGAAAAAACGGGTGGATAGACTTATGTCCGATTTTAATCTGAATACTTATTGGCAAGAACAAACAAAAGAACATAACGAAGTCACCGAAAAAACAATCGCGACCTTGCAGGAAGAATTCGACGCCGCATTAGAAGCTTGCGCACAAAGCATAAAAAACGGTAATAAACTCATGTTCTTTGGTAATGGCGGCAGCGCTGCTGATGCCCAACATCTCGCAACAGAGCTAAGTGTACGCTACATAAAAGACCGCCCGCCAATCCCCGGAATAGCCCTGACCACGGACACTTCTACCCTGACAGCAACAGGTAATGATTACGGCTTTGATTACATTTTCTCACGCCAGATCGAGTCAATCGGGAAAAAAGGTGATATAGCCATTGCCATCAGTACTTCAGGCAACAGCCCCAACATTATAAACGCAATTACAGTCGCTAAAACAAAAGGCATTACTGTCATAGGTTTGAGCGGAAAAACCGGCGGAAAAATGCACAATATATGCGATCACCTCCTTATTGTTCCCTCAAATACAACCGCCCGCATTCAGGAAATGCATATCCTTTTAGGACACATGCTCTGCGGTGCTCTAGAGAAAAAACTGAAACTCGTATCTTAGGATCTAAACCCACAGCTTTTATATAATTCTATGGGTTTAGACCCTAAATGCTTAAAGGA
The DNA here is from genome assembly GCA_023141075.1 of Alphaproteobacteria bacterium. Lineage (GTDB taxonomy): Bacteria > Pseudomonadota > Alphaproteobacteria > Micavibrionales > Micavibrionaceae > UBA1672. The sequence continues at coordinate 1,412 of JAGLKL010000107.1, read as the reverse complement.
CTTGAGAAAAGACGTGTTCTGACTTACACTGTCTTCCTGCTTACACGTACTGAAGAATACAGGGAGTTATGATGACAAACCCTAAAGCCGTAGAAAAGCTTAGCTTCGAGGATGCTCTGGAAGAACTGGAAACCATCGTCCGCAAGCTCGAAACCGGAGAAGCTCCCCTTGAAGACTCGATTACCGCTTATGAGCGAGGCACAACACTAAAGCATCACTGCGAAAAAAAATTGCGCGATGCCCAGATTAAAATTGAGAAAATATCCATATCGGATAACAATACAATTAACACCCAACCTCTGGATCCGGAAGAATAAAGAATGACACCATCCTTGCGAGATGCAGATCCCGGCCTGCAAAATGAAATGGGCTCGGTCAGTGAAGCTGTTAACAAAACAATTGGACTCCTCCTCCCTAAGACAGATCTTGCTGAAATGCGTCTCTTTGAAGCTATGCGCCATAGCACACTTGGCGGCGGCAAGCGATTGCGCCCTTTCCTCGTGATGCATTCAGCCGCACTTTTTAATGTAGACCCAGCCCGCGCACGCCGGGTTTCTGCCGCTTTGGAGTTTATACACTGTTATTCCCTTATTCACGACGATTTGCCCGCCATGGACAATGCCGCCCTTCGCCGCGGCAAGCCGACCGTGCACCGCCAATTCGATGAAGCCACCGCCATTTTAGCTGGAGATGCACTTCTAACGCTGGCCTTTGAAGTTCTAAGCGAACCTGAAACACATGAAGACCCGCACGTACGTTGCGAGCTAATAAAGACACTTGCCGTAAGTGCAGGTTCACAAGGTATGGTCGGAGGTCAAATGCTTGACCTCATTGCCGAGGAAGAAGAATTTGATTTGGGCACCATTTCACGCATGCAGCGTATGAAAACCGGCAAACTAATGGCTTTTGCTTGTGAAGCCGGAGCAATCCTCGGCAAAACCGATGGGCCTCATAGGAAAGCTTTGTGCAATTATGCATTCGATCTTGGTCTGGCTTTTCAGGTCACCGACGATATTCTGGACGTAGAAGCTGATCCGCAGGATACCGGCAAAGACACCAAAAAAGACAAACAGGCCGGCAAAGCCACTTTCGTTTCGGCTATGGGCAAAAAACAAGCCAAGGAACGTGCAGAAATGCTGGTTGAACAAGCAATCAAGCATTTACGGATTTTCGACGGGCGCGAAAAACATCTGGTTGATCTTGCACTTTATGTGTTGGAACGACGAGCTTAGGGTCTAAACTCACAGCTTTTATATAATTCTGTGACAAATAAACAAAATTTCATTTGCGCCGCAACCTTTTCATAGGATAGAAAAGCGAAGTCATGGCACAGGCAAAAAAGGAAATTATGAGATCAGACAACCTCCCTTTCAAAGAAGTGAGTCTGCTTTCGCGCACTAATTTCCCAAGCG
>JAGLKL010000106.1 GCA_023141075.1 Alphaproteobacteria bacterium | reverse complement strand
TAATCACATTGGTAGAGTACATAACGCTTATTCACTGGTTGGTAGGCGTGTGTCCAAAACACCGAAAACAGTCCCCAGCCTGATATCCATAGTGCCGTTGTAGCTTGTGAAGGCTCCAGAGAAAGGTGGCATAAGCTCAACAGGGTGATTAATGATATCCCACCTAAAACGCTTAATACGGCTTTATTTCTTCTCAAAAGCGCATAAATCAATATCGCAACGCTGTAGAGAGCGAGAAGGACAAGCAATGTATGAGGGGTAGCGCTTTCTCCAATAGAAAGTCCTGAGAGCGCTTGATATAGATTAATAGTAGAAAGCCCTGCAGGAAGAGAATACAGGCTTATACATAGCGCTATGACAAAAGAAAAGAGCATAATTGTTGATGCCTTTTTGTCATGGGCGTAGCTTTGCCCCCCCCAGAAGGTTGCGCCAATCATAAAGAGCGTGCAGACGATCTCCATAAGATCGCTACGGCTCATCAGCGGAGCGCTTATGTGCAGATACCAGGCTGTATAGCCCAAAGCTAGGGCGAACCACAATATTGTCCTTTCATGCATGCAGTAAAGTGCGTGCAAGCCCTGTTTTATGTTTGTGTTGCCGGTCATGCGGCGTATTAAATCATGCGCTAAAGCCGAACTTTGTGCATTATGCTCTTTGGAAATAAGGGTGCTTTGGTGGGCGTAAGTATTGAAATAAACGTTGATTTCATACAAGCTTAGTGCTCGCATAGCGGTGAAACTGCCCCAAAAAATAGACAAAAAACCAATTTGCATCGCACCAACCTCGATGAAAAGGAAGACTGAAAGCGTTACTCCGACCAGAGCAAGGTATAAATACAGACCGGGGTGTTTTGATGAGTAATAGGACATAGCTATTTCTCGTGATTTAATGGAGAAGCGGAGAAACTTGAATTATCGGTGATAACAGGATGGTCTACTGGATTATAGCGCGTTGCGCTTGAGGAAATAGATGGGCTAGGATGTTGCGGCTGCTTTTCTTGCACATGTTTTTTGGCGGCATTTTCTCCGACCTTTTTTCTGTATTTGTTGAAATAGGAAAAGGTACTGCATTCGTCACAATTCCGGCTCAAAGATAATTTTTGCGGGTTATGATCGGAAGCCGGTTCTATGGTGTTAAAGTAGGCGGCTTTCTCATATGAAGCTACCTGAACGGAAGTGTGCGGAAGCAAAACGGAATCCTGCCCGTTTCCCGTGAAGAGAAAAAAGCCGAATAAAATCTGGAGGCATGAAAACAGGGCGATCAGAAGAAATGCCCCGCGCCGTGGTGGGTGAGGGTTTGCGAATCGCATGGCCGCTATTTTATACGATTTTGCTGCGTTCTCAAAAGGAAATGTTAGGTTTCATCGTCGCATATAACTTCGCCATAGCCGTATTCGATGTGTTTTTTAAGGTCAATATTGCTCAAAACAAGGGCTGTCCGTATGCGCGAAAAGCTTAGGAATTGTGACAATCCTTTGTGGATAACATCACGTTTCGTTTTGTTCCATCCAACCAGATAAAGCAGTAAATCAGCATGAGCGCTTAAAGCTCGGGCATCTGCGTTTATTAGACAGGGGGGTGTGTCAATGATAATCAGGTCATAGGACTTGCGAGCGTCGCACAAAAGCTCTCCCATTCTTTTGGAGGAAAGCAGATCCGGCACACTGTTGGGGATGCTGCGCCCGTATATAATGTGCAAGCCTGAGGGGTCGGCTGTATCTGTGACTTTTTTCAGTGTGGCTTTTCCGGCCAGATATTCTACCAGAGATGTAGTGTTTCTTCCGTTTAAAGCTTTATGCAGGCAGGGATCACGTAAATTAGCATCAATCAACAATACGCGCTCTCCTGATTTTGCGGCCAGACGTGCCAGCCATGTGCACAACATGGTTTTGCCTTCACCGGCCTTTGAAGAGGTTATAAGAACCACTTTGTCTTCATTTTCTCTACAGTTGCTTTTGAGTTTGATGTTAAGGCGCAGTGAGTGTACGGCCTCAGTCAGTACATCGGAAGGATTGTCGAGCACAAAATCTGCCAGATATTTTCCTTCTTCTCCTTCTGTTTTCGGAATAAGTGCGTAACAGGGCAGGCCGAAAAAGTGCGAGAGTTGCTGTCCGCTGATAAAAGTTTTGCGACAACGTTCCACGATCACCGGTATGAGAATCCCGAAGAATAGTGAGAGTAATATTGAAAAACCAATAAAACGGGATTTGTCCGGGAATACAGGTTTCTTCGGAATTTGTGCAGGCTCAACGAGCTGCACAATAGGAGTTTTGTTTGCTCGCAGGCGTGTTTCCTCTTGCCTGTTGCTTGTTGTATTGCGGCGGGCTTTCTCCAAAGCATTCATGGTAGTTTTTGCAGTGATATAATCATCGATTATATGGCCGAGCAACGTTTCGCGCTCTTCTTTGATTTGTGCGGTCACAGTGGCAAGTTTTGTGTGAGCCTCAATCATCTTCGGGTGTTTTTCCCCATAGCGTAAAGACAATTCTTCCAGATCGTAGGTATATTTACGCTCGCGCCCCAAAAGAGTATCCAGAGCTTCTGAGCGCAGATGTTTGTCGGTATGGAGGTTTATGCTGCCGTCTTTATTGATAAAAGCGGATAGTCGTGCCTTAAGCACAAGATATTTGTTTTCTGCTTCAAGATATTGTGGCGTTTTTGGTGCCGGTGAGGGCGGTTTTTTTGCTTTTGGAGGGGAAAGCTGTTTTGCGTTGGCTTGGGCAATATAGTTTCTAATATAGTTGTTGAGTTCAAGTGCCGCGTTTTGGGCATTGTTATCGTAATTGTGTATGTCAACTATATTGGAGCCGGGTATGTGTGACAGGCGTAAATGACGTGGTAATCGTGTCGAGTTTTGCAAATGGTATAATTGCTTATATATAGATGCGCCATCTTGGGTGCTAAAGGAAAGCTGTGCATGCGCATGGTAAAGAGGCGGCGTCTTTTCGATGGTAATCAAGCTTGCGCCAAAGCACAGCAAGAAGATACCCAGAGCCATTACTTTACGCCTACGCAAAATAGGTATGAGGTGATTCGTTGTATCGGGAGGAAGGAGCGGTTTTGGCGATGCCTGATATGTCTCCGGCAGTACGGCACATGTTTCGGTGCTGCCGGTTCGGTCTGTATTGTCGTTATGTTCTGTTTCTCGAGGCATAGGTGATTCGTTTTTGTTGTTTAAGGGCTAATCAGTGCTCCTCTATGACGACAATATCGCCATCGTGATACTCCAAAGCTCCGGTTTGTGCCTGTTTTCGGTAATACACGCCGCCAATATTTCGCACGATTTCAAAATTTTCGGTATCGGCTTTTTTTGTATAGCCACCGGCCAAAGCGATAATATTCAGGATATGGCCTGCTTTGGGTGATAAAGCGTAATAACCCGGATTGTTAACGCCGCCTACAATATAGACTTGTTTCGTCATACTTTCTTTGTGTTCGGGCGGTTTGTTATTATCCAGATGTGCGCTCTCCACAGGTTTATGGGCAGGTGGTTTTACTTCGATTGTTTCTGGGATTGTTTCGAGCGGCTTTTTGGCAGGAGCTTCGGGTTTTTTATCCTGTGGCTTTTCTTTAACGGAGACATCAGGTTGACGCAAATAACCGTTCTGAAGTTTTTGTGTAATCAGGATTTTTGCTTCATGGGTGGTTTTTCCAGCTACAAGGATATTGCCGATCAGGGGTATGTTAATCATGCCTGCTTTATTGACGGTATAAAAGCCGGAGAGATCGTCTTCGCCTTCTACTAAAACATTGATTTTATCTCCTACCTTAAGCAAGTTGATTTGAGGCTGTTCAGCGGATGGCTGTGCGGCGTAAGCCGTATTTATTCCAATCAGACATGAAACGGCAAAACACAAAATGGCCATGATGGAATTTATATGTATAGTTCTGATAAACATGCTTTTCCCTCCAGAATCGCTAATTGTTTCTATAAAAAATGAAACAACGGACGTCCCAACGTCTGTGTTGATTTCGTCAAAACTCAAGAATTATGCAGTGATTGTTCTAAAGAGCATAAAAGCTTAAGGCTTTGCGGGCAAGGACAAGCGTCTGAAAAACATAAAATCATCCTCAGGAAAAGCGATATATGGGAGATTGTCTAAGCGATAATATCGTTTTTACTCAATGTATGCGAAATAATCTGTGAGCCGATGGGAAGATCTATCAGGTCAATATAAAATTCCGGAGCTATCCCTTCTTTTTCGAAAAGGTCTTCATAACCGCCGATGCTTTCGGCGAAACGGTTGGCTGCTTCTTTTGGTTCAGTTTCATACATGGGTCTTTGAAGCAACAGCGCATATTCAAAACTTTCCGTCTGAGCGATAATGTCGGATTGACGGCGCAGGCGAACCAGATATTGTGAAAGTTTGGCTGAAAGACAGTCAGCGGCGTATGGCCCTTCGCTTTCACATATGGCTCGGTGATTCTTTATGCCGAAAAAGACGACGTAGGAACGTTCTCCGTAACGGTCAGCTCGGTCAATAGCCGAGAGGAAGAGCTGGTTAAACGCTGATTTGGAAATGATCCCTCCGGCGCTGGGGAAATCTGTACTATCGTCACCGATTCGCTGGATTTGTTTTACAAGAGAGCGGGCATTATTGACTGCGTTATCCAGATTTTCAGGATCTATAGGTTTGCTCAGCGCGTCATTCGCTCCGCATTTAATGGCTTCCAGACGTGTGATAGAAGAACCCATCTGGACGATATATGTATATTTCCCGGCTTTATGGCGCAGGTTCAAAATGACAGGCCGGGCGCTGGTCAATGGAGCCGGATCGACAAAAATGAGATTATAGTTTTCTTTACTTGCACGTTCGACTGCATTGTTTTTAACAGGTTCGTGTGTAATCTTATGGCCTAACGGCTCGAGTCGGTTTGTCATGAGCTGTGTTGTGATTTCTTCTCTGTCAACGATAAGAATCTTCATGTTTCGTACCTTTATCTTCTCAATTCCTAATTGATAATGGCAAAAAAAACTTTAAAAAAACACTAATAAATGAAATCACTATAGCTTATGTTGATAAGTTGCCGGGTTTTTCGGCAAGTATTTGGGACATTAGAAATGCATGATAGAGAGCGTGTGCCTGTGTGGCGGCCTCTTTGAAGAGAAATGCGAAAGCCAGAGTCTAAACCCATAGCTTTTATACAATTCTGTGACAAA
>JAGLKL010000105.1 GCA_023141075.1 Alphaproteobacteria bacterium | reverse complement strand
TGTTTTTAGGCGAAAAATACCATCTTGATATGGTGCGTACCGGCATAGCCCTTTATGGCGGAAACCCAAGCTCATCTATAGAAGAAAATCCGATGGAGCCATGCGTTTATCTTGACATTCCGGTGTTGCAGGTAAAATCCGCTCAAAAAGGCGAGGACGCCGGGTATAACGCAACCTATCACTTTGAGCAAGACACCGATCTGGCAATTATAGCAATAGGCTATGCAGACGGCTTGCTTCGCTCTTCATCAAATAACGTCGTGTTTTACTGGAAAGGCTTTGCTTTGCCCGTTCGCGGACGCATTTCCATGGACTTGGTCATTTGCGATCTGCTTAATGTTCCGCCCGATAAATATCCAAAGCGCGGAGATAAAGTCGAAGTGATAGGCTCACACCAGTCTATTGACGCTCTGGCAGCCTCAGCAGGCACAATCTCATACGAAATCCTCACTTCCCTTGGTACGCGGTATAAACGAACCTACAAACGCCTTTAAAGTGCCTAGATTCTCAACTATTCTTAAGTGAAACTACTATAAACCGGACAACGGGCTTAAGCGCTCAGTTTCTTCGCTTGGTTTTTAAGGAAATCTTTTTTAATCTTTTCGCATTTGCCAAAAGACACGCCCAAGGCTTCGCGGATATCTTCAAGCATCATCAGCTCACCTTCATCCATATCCCCGTCAGCAGCGAGAATGTAAAGCGAGGCAACAATCACATTTTCCTTAAGCGCTTTATTAAGTGTTGGTACAACGTGCTCTAGTTCAGTCCCTATATCCGCGCCGTGTTCCATCATCTCTTCAGCGGTATATCTGATCGTTTCATCATCTATAGACGTGCCGGTAAGATGCTTGAAAATCTTCGACGTTTGCATGATTTCTGAATCATCAATCCGCCCGTCGGCAATCGTGATTGCCAGCATGCATCTGAGCAACCCGACAGAAAAAACCGTACTATCACCGGCGTGCATAGCCTTGTAATCGCCCATACTGTCACCCACGACGCCACCGGCCATAGTAAGAATACTCAGGATTATCAACACTGCGCCCAACACAGCCATTCCTGCGCCTGCTGTAAAAATATTCGGATTAAGTATGATCTCGAACATATAGCTGGAAGCGGCAAGTATCCCGATGATGAACATTGCTAATCCGCCGCCAAGAAATTTAGTAACGATCATGAATAAATCCTTTTTGCTCCGTTAATATGCGAGAAATCTTATCAGGGATGATTCCTGATATAAAGCATTAATTGCGCTATAAAACGTCCAGCATTTCAGCGACAAGCGGGTGACGTACAATGTCACTTTGGTTAAGGCGGCACACCGCTACATTTTTCAAAGCATCTAAACGATCGGCAATTTTCGAAAGTCCGGACAGACCATCCAGCAAGTCAGATTGATCCGGATCGCCCGTAACAATCATGGTGGAGTGCCACCCAAGCCGTGAAAGGATCATCTTAAGCTGTCCATAGGTGCAGTTCTGTGCCTCATCAATCACTACAAAGGCATTATTGAGTGTACGTCCCCGCATAAAGCCAATAGGAGCGATCTCGATCGTGCCTTCTTTCAAAAGCTGACGCACGCGCTTGCCTCCCAACCGATCACCCAGTGAATCATAAATCGGTCGCAAATATGGCGCCATTTTCTCTTGCATATCACCGGGCAAATAGCCTAAAGACTCGCCGGCCTCCATCGCCGGACGCGAAAGAATAATACGCTCGATCTCACCTTTTTCCAGCGCCTGCACAGCAAAGGCGATGGCCAGATATGTTTTCCCTGTTCCCGCCGGACCGACAGCCAGCGTTAAACTATAATCATTGATTGATTGTAAAAGCTTTTCCTGTCCTTCCGAACGTGGCTTAATGTTTTTAACGTAGCGCCGATCCCTGCGCCCGTCGATTTCCTCATCTAGGGGATGCCATCCATCTTTTTTGAAAGTGGAAGGGTGCACGACATTTTCTCTGTAAGATACATTGTTACGGTTTTTACGAGATTTTTTGGCCATGGCTTTGGTTCTCCTGATTGTGTTGGGAGGAAAGAAAACTTAGGAAATAAAGGGGGGGGGAAATAAAGGGGGAAGGGATATTAAGGAAGAATTAAAGTAGAGAAATATCCTCCTTTTGATCCGTTTAGACCGTTCTAAAGTATTTGAGAAGGATATTAAGTACGATACATTCACAAAGACATAATAGCACAAAAAACGAGTAAAAAAGCATGTTTTTCCCACAAAAATCATTTTAAACTGTGCAAAATTACAAAAAAAGCGCTAAAATATATAGTAGTTAGTTCGTAAAGATACTGAACCTGAACAAACTATTTTAGTTAATTATATTCATTAGGAAAAACCAATGTCCAAACGTGTGTTTATAAGCCTTTTATTTTTACTTTTTATCATAAGTACATTTGATATTTCCAATGTCCGGGCGCAAAATTATACAGCAGATAGTGGCAGGGGCGCATCGACCTCTTCGAAACACGATTCTGAAAAATGCACCAACGAAGATTTAGGAAAGATCAGCATTTTTAATCGCGTGGCAAAAAGGAATGTCGGGAAATATAATCGTCATATGAAAAACATGCAAAATCTGGAAGATGGAGTGTCGAAAGTAGCGGATACACCGGCAAGAGGAAAGAGCTATTTGGCAAAAATGTCAAAGGTCTATGATTTCTTTATGTCGGAAGAATATGAAGAGATGGAAACGATATATGCACGCTGCGGAAAGAAAATTCCTTCAATAGACGCATCCTCAGGGCCTCCGTTCTGGGCTTCCGATGACATGTTCAATGGCGGCAGTTCCTGCACACGGTGTCGCAATAAAAGCCGATAATGTGTGATATTTGTACTGGAAGTAACAGCGCGTGCGGCAGCCGATTTAACGGGTGTCCAAGCGGCTTTTAACGGATTCTCTTGAGCCTATTCGTATTTACGTCCTTTATCTGAAAGGTGTAAACAACGCTAATAAAAATCACATACATAGATATATTCAGGATAGATATATTGGTGTGCCGCTTATATACTATTTACCATGAAAAAAAGAGCAGAAAAGAATTTCATAAATTATTGTTCAAGCCATAATTTACGCGTGACCCCTCCCCGACTTTGTGCATTTAAAATTGTGCAAAGCGCAAAAAAGCCTATTACCGCCTATGATGTGTTAGGACTGATGGGCAAAGATATCAAAAACCCTAAGCCACCAACAGCATATCGCGCTTTGGATTTTCTTACGCTGCATGGTTTTATTCACCGTATTGAATCTTTAAACGCCTATACACCTTGCGTATCCGATCACAAACATACAGGCTCACAGTTCATGATCTGTGATGTCTGCGGTAATGTCGAAGAGATCCATTTGTGCGAATTGCCGGAAAATTTTGAGGAAAAGCTCTCCTCACAGGACTTTTGCCTGAAATACTGGAATATCGAAGTACACGGAGAATGCTCAAAATGCCGCGTGCGCAGCTCCAGCCCTTGTGACAATCCATGCGACGATGATTAGGGTCTAAACGTCGCGTGATGCCTTGACAGAGAAGCCTTCATCTTCCAGTAAACGGATGATATCGTCAACATGATGGCGGTCGCGTGCTTCAATCACAACTTCCAGCTCGGCGCGTTTTAAAGAGACAGTTTGCATCATGCGCTGGTGAATAACCTCAATCACATTTGCACCCGAATCCCCGATTAGGCGCGAAATTGTAGAAAGCTGACCCGGCGTGTCATCAATTTCAAAAGTCAGACGCGTAATACGGCCATCACGGATAAGCCCCCGCATTATCAGGGTCGAAAGCATTCGTGAGTCAATATTTCCGCCACAAACAATCATGCCAACCTTTTTGCCTTTGAAGTATTGAATGTTTTTTGTGATAACAGCAAGCGCCGCTCCTGCCGCTCCTTCTGTGACCAGTTTTTCCTCGTTCAGAAGATTATATACTGCGCATTCAATCTCACGTTCAGTAGCAGAAAAAACGCGATCAACCAGCTTATCTATGACTTTAATATTGTTTTCCGCAGGTCTCTTGACAGCAATTCCTTCGGCAATTGTGGGTTGACCCCCTATAAAATCACGGTTTTCCCTTTTAGCCAGAATGGCATCAAAATTCTCCGCTTGCGCCCCATATACCTCTATTTCAGATTTTATGCCCTTAACCGCTGTGGCAACTCCGGCAATGAGTCCGCCGCCACCTATGGGTACAACTACAACATCAAGGTCCGGCTGCTGCTCCATCATCTCAAGACCCAGCGTACCTTGCCCTGCTATTACCGCATCATCATCAAAAGGGTGGATGAGAGCCAATTTATGTTTTTTAGCCAGACGTAAAGTTTCACCGACTGATTCATCAAAATCCTCGCCATATAAAATAATTTTTGCACCGAAATCCTCTGTGCGTTTTATCTTATTAAACGGTGTGCGTTTCGGCATAACAATGGTCGAAGAAATTCCTAAATTCTTAGCATTATAGGCAACACCTTGTGCATGATTGCCGGCACTGCACGCAATAACACCTTTCTTGCGCTGGTCTTCACTTAAAGACAGAAGCTTGTTAAGCGCTCCGCGTGCCTTAAAGGCGCTGGTGTGCTGTAAATTTTCCAGCTTAAGATAAAGATCAATACCTAAATGCATTGATAGTCTTGTTGCCTTAACTGTCGGTGTTCGCATTACCGAGCCTTTTATCTTCTCTTGTGCTTTGCACACATCTTCGTAAGTTACGGTCATTTTCTCACCTTTTTGACTATTATAGTAGCTTAACTTAGGGTCTAAACCCATAGCTTTTATAGCATGCTCATTTTATAATGCGTCTGCTATATTTGGAAGTTCTCCGCTTTAGACTTTCCCAAAAGACGCACAGTACTATCGCGCCAACGACGGATATTACCCGCTGCCTCCAGCTTGCCGTCTTCTACCAAAACGCGGATACGGTTGGCTACATCCTGAGCGGTGCTATTTTCTTTATCAAAAGATGAATCATCGAAAATTTTGGAGATAAGAACTGCGGTCTTTTGCGGCTCTTTGGTAGCAGCGGCGAGGATGAGTGCATCCAGATTTGTCTCGTTATTGTTGCTCATGGGTCTTGTGTGCCTTCGTTTGTACCCCCGAAGTGCTACACGAAGTTGAGGGATTTAGCAAGATAGAGCGTGGATTTCCTATAAAGCTTTGATTTTGCTGTGTTTTTGGTGTTATTTACCCCTTT
>JAGLKL010000104.1 GCA_023141075.1 Alphaproteobacteria bacterium | reverse complement strand
GCATCAATGGCGACGACGATGCACTGGGAGCCGCATTTATCGGACGCTTCTTTGATGAAATCGGGATTACGTACAGCAGCCGAGTTGATTGAGACTTTGTCTGCGCCGGCATTAAGCAGGTTGCGAATATGAGATATTTCGCTGATTCCGCCGCCAACGGTTAAGGGGATAAAGATTTCATCGGCTACGGCTTCAACCACGTGCACAATCGTATCGCGTCCCTGATTGGTGGCGGTGATATCGAGAAAACAGAGCTCGTCAGCGCCTTGGTCGTTGTAAATCCGCGCTTGTTCCACTGGATCGCCTGCGTCGATAATGTCTACAAAATTCACGCCCTTGACCACACGGCCATTATCGATATCAAGACAGGGAATAACACGGGTTTTGAGCATCTATAGTAATCTCCATTTATTTTTTACTTTAGGGTCAGAATCTATTAATTATATTCATTCTGCGCGCCCTGACGGGTTTAAATTTACAGGCAAACTATCATCTTTTTTGTTTCTTGAATATGCTTTGGCATGTCCTGCGAGACAAAAAATCGATTCTTCACCTGTAAATTTAAACAGAATTGTACCTAATTAATAGGTTCTGACCCAAGGGCATCTGCGGGTTTTATGCTGCCGTCATAGAGTGCTTTGCCGATAATCACGCCATTTACACCGTATTGCTCAGCCTCGCGTACTAGGCGCAGATCCTCAAGAGAGCCGACGCCTCCGGAAGCAATGACAGGAATGCTTGTGGCCATTGCCAAAGCAATCGTAGAAATCATGTTAAGTCCTTCACCGGTACCGTCTCGGTCTATGTCAGTATAGATAATCGCCGAAACGCCGACATCTTCAAACATGCGAGCCAGATCGAAAGATTGCATATCTGATTCCTCGACCCAGCCTTTAACGGCCACTTTGCCGCGGCGTGCATCAATACCAACAACGATTTGTTCCGGAAATTCTTTGCAGGCAACCCTAACAAAATCTGGATCTTGTGCGGCCATAGTGCCTAATATTATACGGTTGACACCTTCATCAAGCCAGATTTCTATTTGTTCTAACGTGCGGATGCCGCCGCCTAACTGTATCGGGATATCTACTGATTTCAATATTGAGCGGACTGCCTCCTGATTGACCGGCTTGCCACCAGTCGCACCATCGAGGTCAACTACATGAATCCATGAAAATCCGGCTTTTGCCCAGTCAAGTGCCTGAGCACGGGGATTATCATTATAAACGATATCATTATTCATATCGCCCTTATATAAACGCACGCATTTTCCATCCTTAAGATCTATGGCAGGATATATGATCATGTCACGGCCTTCTTTTTTGTTACTTTAAATATTAAGTCTGATCACTATTTATAGAGAAGTAAGAAACGTAGCTCAAGTGATATAGCCAGTAGGCATTGTAGAAAAGAGGATAGATGATGACGGCTAATAATGCATTGCCGTTATTTTTTGCTTTGTTTCTCCATGGTTTTGGCTAGGCTAGGGTCGATAATTTTTGTATAGTAATACCCTTTGAGCACTTTACCATCGACAATCGTGTGAGCTGGGTGCTCGCCATAACGACGGAAGCCCAACATTTCGTATAGGCGCATGGTTTCTGTTAGTGTTTCGCGTATGTCTAGATTTATGATTTTAAATCCGTTTTCAATAGCGAATTCTTCAGCTAGGCCAAAAAGTTGGCGCGTAAAATTTCGATCGCGCGCCCAAGGAGCGACAAAATGGGTGATAATCTGAATGTGAAACCCTTGAGCTTCGTTACGAAGGCGCGGCTTTACAGTTTGGCAAGCGCCGCAGATTACTCCATCCAGACGTGCAACAAATAGATCGCGTGAAGGCATAGGGACAATGCCATTCCAATAGCGTTTCATTTCTTCCGGTATCGGAAGATCAAGCCAGCCGAGGCCATTACCATCTGCTATTGATGCATCGGCAGCGTCACATAAATCGTTTAAATCACCGGAATGAAATTCTTTGACATGCTCAACGCTGGTGGTTGGCTCAAAGGTGTCTAACCTTGCTTGTTCGCTCATTTTTTTACTCCCAGTTCTTTTTGGTTAAGAGCGCCGATTATTTTTTTGCTCTATGTTTCCATGCCTTAAGTTTAAGGCTTCCAGTCCAAAAAGTTTGATAATAGCTTCAGTCCCGCATCATGGCTTTTTTCCGGGTGAAATTGTGTCCCTATCATATTATCATGCCCGACCATTGCAGGGATTGCTTCCCCGTAATCAGTGTAGGCTAAACAATGATGATTATATGTACATTGGAACATAAAAGAATGAACAAAATAGTAATTTTCTGAAGAACTTGTGTTGCGGAGCACAAAGTGACGGTTGTCTTGGAGCGTATCATTATCAGGGAAATGCAGTTCGTTCCATCCCATATGCGGGATTTTGAGATCGGGGTTTTCCGGCTTAATCGGCACGACTTCGCCTTCTACCCAATTAAGTCCGGCTGTGCTGCCGTGCTCTAATCCCCTTGTAGCCATAAGCTGCATACCAACGCATATACCCAGAAAAGGCACGCCCTGATTCAACACGCGCTCACGAAGAGATTCAACCATACCGGGTGTGTTTTTGAGGTTGTTCATGCAGTCACGAAAAGCACCTTGCCCCGGCAAGACAAGACGTGTGGCTTTCAAAATGTCCTCAGGTTTATTACTGATTATCACAGAGCAATCATGTGCTTGATCGCGTATAACGTGCTCGAAGGATTTGGCTGCTGAGCGTAAGTTGCCTGAGCCATAATCGATAATTAAAACAGTTTCTTTTGCCATGAGGAATTTTTCAATATATCACTAATAACGTATTAACAGACTATGGGTTTAGACCCTAGATAAAAACAGGCACGGGAAATAATGTCAATCGCACTTTATCGCTGGGATGAAACGGACGAAAAGACGAAGCGCAAAATTATGCGTCGCGGACAGGCTAATATCGATGCAATTTGCGAGGTTGTTAAGCCGATTATCGAGGATGTGCGCAAGCGCGGAGATGCGGCGCTTCGGGATTATGCGCTGAAATTTGAAAAAGCGCGGATTGAAAGCATTAAAGTCACGCCGGAGGAATTCAGGCGGGCGGATAAAGTTCTAGGGTCGGAAATAAAGCAGGCGATAAAAATGTGCGCGGCTAATGTGAGAAAGTTTCACGAGGAACAGATGAAGCACGTGCCCGGACGTTGGATGATGGAGATCATGCCGGGCGTGCAAGCAGGTGAGCAGGTGAGCGCGATTGACTCAGTCGGGCTTTATGTGCCGCGTGGCAAGGGCGCGTTTCCATCTGCTTTGTATATGCTGGCAGTGCCGGCGGTGATTGCAGGTGTGAAAACGATTGCGATAGTTACGCCCCCTACTTCGGATGGTAGTGTGGATGATGCCACGCTCTATACGGCAAGGTTGTGCGGTGTGGAGAATGTCTATAAATGCGGTGGCGCACAGGCTATAGCGGCGCTGGCTTACGGGACTGAGAGCGTGCCGCAGGTCAAGAAAGTGTTGGGGCCCGGTAGTCCCTATGTGGCCGCGGCCAAGCGATTCTTAAGCGACATTATGGATCCGGGTATGCCAGCCGGTCCTTCGGAATCCATTGTACTGGCTGATGAAAGTGCCGATCCCGATAATACTATACTGGACGTATTGAATGAAGCCGAGCACGGGAAAGATTCCGGGGCTTTGCTGGTTACGCATGATGAGAGACTTGCTCTTTATGTACAGGAGCAGATGCCTGACGTAATCAGAAGTTTCCCGGAGCCTCACAGGGGCATTTGTGAGCATGTGATGGGAGGCGAGGCTGAGGATAGTTATGGCGGGATCGTGCTTACCGGTTCGTTGGAGGAATCGATCGCTTTTGCCAATACTTATGCGCCTGAGCACCTGCACTTGAAAATCAGGGACGGAGAGAGCCATCTTGATGTTATCAAACATGCCGGGGAAATTCTGATCGGTGAATATACGCCCTCCTCCCTTGGGAATTATGGAATAGGTGTGAATCATGTGCTCCCAACCGGCGGGTGGGCGCACACCTATTCCTGTACGAGCGTGTGGGATTTCCTCAAGCGTACCTCTGTTTCGCGCTGTGATGCGCAAGGTTTTGAGGCTCTGAAAGATCCGGTAACCACGATAACGGATTATGAAGGTTTCCCAGTCCATGGTGCAGTATTGCGCGGGCGTAAAGCGTAGCGGCGCAATTCTATGCTGAAACTACTATACAATTTTTACCTGTTTATCGGGTCTGAAAATAACGTAGTTAGTGTGGTCGCGGTCTTTATGCCTGTTTGTATATTGCACGCTGTCATATCCTAGTGATTCGAGGGTCTGGATCAGTCTTTGTGTGGTAACGCAGGCCTTGGCGTCGTCAAGTTTGCAATGGTTTGCATAAGGATTTACGTGAGGGATGTTGTCTGGATCAAACAGGCTATCGCTTATCAGCTCTTTTTTTAATTTGCCCAATGTTTTTTGGGACGGATGTAAAAAGATATAATTGAGTAGGGATTGAGGGATATCAATGGTATCTACACATTCTAGCATGGTGCGCCATGTCGCAAAGCCATGCTCCCCACCAGTATCGGTTAATATCAGGGAATTCTTAAGATTAAGCTGTACTTCAATGATATGCCCCGGCTTTTCGGCTTTTTGAGCTTCTTTGGCCTCGGATAATCTTTGTTTGGCTGCGGTAAGACTACCAAAATGCGATAGGGGGAAGAACTTTCCGCTGTCAACCAGTTCTTTGCTGAATGTGCAGTGATAATAGTGTTCGTATCCTGTTAGATTGTTAAGAATACGCGAAAAAAAATCACTGACTATAGTGAAGATATTTTTCATAGCGCAAAAAGCTAACATAATGTGGCTTCGAAGCGCAAGAAGTTTAGTACAGGAAACCATTGTTCAGTGTGGGATATAGCCTTTGATTATAAAAATTTCTTACAAAATGCCTTTAGTACTTGGAATCTGGTTTCTAGCGCGGGAATCGATTTCCACGGCCATGCGTAGCGATTTGGCGAGAGCCTTGAAAACTGCTTCAATTATGTGATGGTTGTTGGTGCCGGTAAGTTGGGTTATGTGAAGGGTGAGTCCGGCGCTCGTGGACAAGGCATGAAAGAACTCCTGGAAAAGTTCTGTGTCCATCTCACCAAGACGATCAGATGTAAACGCTACGTCCCAGACCAAAAAAGCCCGGTTTGAAAAATCAAGGGAC
>JAGLKL010000103.1 GCA_023141075.1 Alphaproteobacteria bacterium | reverse complement strand
CCTTCGCGCACGATAGCACCGCGGTCCTTGCCCTGCCGCGATACAGCCATGTCGTATTTCGGATCGTAGATGAGATCATCCGGCTGGTGTGCAGAAAACTTCGCGACATTTGCTTCACGCAGCGTTTCCTCGCGGGTGACAACGTTCTTCTTGTTTCCAGATTTTCGATCCATGCAGGCAATCCCTCAAGGCTGGTTACACGTGTTCTTCAAGACACGACGCCAAGCTGTTATTTACCTTGCGCAGATACGCCAACAAACACGGCAACCAAGGCCTTCCCGCGTTCTCCGGTTTATCAAGCCAGTTATCATGCGAAGCCATCAAGTCCAGCAGACGATCATCGCTGATCGCCGGAAACGCCCTGAGCAGGTATTCATATTCCCGCCTGTAGACTGTAAAATTCTGGTTGATGGAATATGCTGGGTTATTCTGTTTCCCCCTGTCCCCTGTAAAAATATCTTGATCGAGAATTTTTATATAATTTTTCCCTTTTGGTTCATTTGAATATTTATCTGGAGATTCATTTGCTGCGGACATTTTGTCCGGTTTCGTAGCGGATGATGTGTCCCCATCTGCACCGACCATTTTTTCCCGTAGTATTCTGTCGAGAACGGGCGCTTTTATCATGTATGAATCAGACCGCCGGATATACCCTTTCTGACGGCGTTCCCGTTCGATGAACCCGCGCTCTTCTAGCGTCTTAATATGCCGACGCACGGTACGGACGGAATACCCCGTATCCTTGGCTATCCTGTTTTGTGAAGGAAAACACACCCCAAGATCATCCGCACGCTCACACAGATTTATAAGCACAGATTTGGGACCAGGCGAAAGGCATTGCTTCCTTGCCCATTCCGTCAATTTAAAGCTCATCGGATTAACTCCTTTTGTTAGGTTACGTTGATGTGATTGCTTAAACTCTTGCCATCGGCCGAAATATACCGCGCGGCAATCCGGCTTACCCGTGTCATGGCATCGGCGCGTTTTTGCGCAGTTTCCAGTTCACGCTCTGCCCGCTCAAAGACAGGCAGGAAATCCGCTCCGAAGCGCTCCACAATCATAGCGGCCTTTGTCAAAGCATCCTCAAGCACGGCCAGAGGAACCGGCTCATTATCGGGAATTTGCCGCGGTACGCCGGGTGCTGCGACAAAACCGGAAGGAACCTGCCCCACCGCTTTTTCCAACATCTCCAGTGCGTTCCACTCCCGGGTCATGCTTTGCCCCTCCGAAACGCGGATTTTCCGCCCAGTGAGCCGGCATTTGCACGAGCACAACTTACGGCTATACGCCGGGAAATCACAGGCAAAATGTAAACACCATCTTTGCCGCGAACAATAAGCCCGACGGCAATTAATTCATTAAAACTCGCACTGATATGTGGCTCCGGCTGGTTCAGTTCGCAAGCCAGAGCAGGAATTGTCAGGATATCCCCATCCAGTTCAAGGCGTCCCGATGTCTCGTGCTCTTGCACCAATGCAACCAGACAGACGTAAAGCCCCGCTGCGGCAAGAGACAGGTTGTTATTGCCAAAATCTGAGGGTTGTAGGAAAAGTGCGTCTGCCTTGTTCATCGTTATACCTTATCGAGGTCGGGGAGTTCCCGGCTTAGGCGCTACAACACCTTGAACCGAGAACTCGCCCTGTCATCCACGGACGGGAAAACCACTCAGAGGAAAACCGCCCGTTTTTTTGGCGCCGTATAGGAACCGCCAAAACCTGTATTATCCATCGGACATAATGCGAATAGTGCCGGATTCCACGCCTTTGTGATAAGAATAATAGTTATCGAAATTCAAAAATTCTTTACGTGTTGCCGGATTGGCATCCCATTCTTTCTGACACTTCGTGCGCAGTTGGGCTTTGTCTTCTTCAGATAATTTTTTTGACATATTTAAAACTCCTTAGTTTTGATTAATAATTCACTTTAGGGCAGTTCGGGTCTGTTTAATCTCCCATAAGTGCGACAATAAAGTTCTTTTCTGAAAAGAGCTCCTGAACTTCTGTAGCTATCTTGTCGAGATTTTCGAAAGTCCGTTTCTCATTGCATGTTTCGCGTGGAAAGAGACCACCAGAGCCTTTTAAATCTGGGATTTTGAATGTTTGTTCTAGTTGACGCCAAAAATCTTTTTTGCAAATTCGAGCTTCAGGGTGTGGGACTTTACAAGTAAGTCCAACGGCAACTGCGTTTTTTTCTGCTTTTCTAATTTCAGTCCTGGTTTGGACCACAAGTTGTGATAAAAAAATGAGTTCCTTTGCGGCCTTTTCCCATTTCTTTTCAAGTTCGGATGCAACAAAAGCTGTAGCTTTTTCTGCTTTCTCGATCGAATCTTGTGCGGCAGTTAATTGCGCGGCATATTCTTTTTCCTTGAAGGCTTTTTTCTGCTCAATCAGAAGCTTTTCCAAACGTTCACATTCTCGGCATGCCTCATCAGCATTCCGTGATAATTCAAGATATTTTTCCCTATCGAAAATTGCCTCATCCATTAGAGCTCCAGCCTTAAGGATTTTTTCTCGTTCGGCTTTTAGCAATTTTTGCGTTTCGAACATCTTTTCCGAAATCGTATGAGAAGTTTCTTTTTTGAAAAATTCTGTAAAGTCTTTCATTTGTTTTGCTCCTTATCTGTAAAAACAGTTGAGCACAAAACAAAAAGAAGCAAAATGACACCCTAAATGAAATAAGGGTGTAACTAAGTTATAACTGTATGAAAAACAATAATTCTTCGTACCTTTTGTCTTCAATATAACTTTTCGCAGCCTGAAAATAACGTCTTATATTATGAGCTTGATCATCGCTATTATTAGGAAAAACATACTCTGCGACCTTACGTTTAATTTCTTTCGAACCATCATATTTTTGGTAAGCATCGTAAGTTTTCAAATACGCCGAAAACAAATCAAACGGTACGTGTCTTGGATCAGTAACCTTAGGAAGGCTATGCTTCGTATGACCTCTCAAGTAGCATCGGAATCTTTGCACCTGTATTTCTTCAGGAATTTTTGAGGACGGATAAAACGGGGGAATTTCGCTATTATGTGCGCCCGAATACGCCCAAAAATCCCTAACGTGATTTTGATCCCAAACACCAGCACATGATAATACACTTTTATCCCAGGCAGGAATATATGGGTTAAATACAGACACTAATCCCATATCTTTTAGTTTTTCTCTGTCAGATGAATCTATAGAAAAAGCACACTTATTTTCATCACACTTTTGGCAGATATTTTTATGTATATTTCTGTAGTCTGGACAGCGTCTTAAAAATTCAAACGCCCAGTGTGCCATATCCAAGAGTTCGCTATATCTGTATTCACTATTGTATTCATACGAATCTATGTATTCTCGCTCACGATCTTCAAACATTTCACTTAATCTGAATTTTATGTCCAAAAATTTATGAGGTAATTTCCAGGGATCATCATCTACATTATTTATCTTAAATTTTTCCCACTCTTCAGAAAATTCTCGTTTTTTTCTGTTTATTAGAGTTTCTTCATTAATGGCTCTGTTAATTTTTCGGAGAGCCGCAATATTATCATTGGAAAAATCATCCAATTTTTCGAGATTCTTAATTTCACTTTCTGTACATTTGGCCTTATCTGCTAACTCTTTTTGAGCCCAACTCAATCCAGCCCTGCGGCACCAAATATCGCTCCCTTTTTCTAACATCCTAGCTCTCTTCCTGTATTCCGCGCTCGATAAATTTAATGCCGGCGTTCTCTATGGCTTTCATGACTTTTTGGACGTTACCAAAACTGGTTTTTTCAAGATCGTTCAGTTCCAGTCTTTTTATGGTCGGTACCGATATTTCCGCTTTTTCTGCCAGAATCTTTTGTGACCAACCCAAATAGGCTCGTGCAGCTCTGATTTGTTGCGATGTTACCATGTTTTGATCCTTTTACAAAAATATATAATACTTTTTAGTTGACATTCGCAAACGGAATGATACTTTAGGTATCAAATATTTTCTAAATAGTCAATATACCAACAATGGAGAAAATTATGACTAAGAAAAATGTAACTCAGGAAGAACTTCAGGCATTAAACGACCGGATTGGTGTAGCTATTGTCGAACAATACAGCGTAATATCAGAGATGAAGCATCTCATCGAAGATCCGGAACATAAAGAACTGAAAGCCGAACTGGAAAAGGCCAGGAAAGAGCGCGACCAGGCAAAAGCCGATCTTGAGAAATTCAAAGATATGGAAATGCGTTCCAAAGACAAAATTTTTCACATGGAAGTACCGATTCTAAATCTTGAACGGTGCGTAGAGATATGGGGGGACACTTCTGGTTCTTCTGTAGAATCCGATCTTTATCTTACAAATCTGATTATCAATCACGCCTCGGAAATCGGCCAGATATACAGAGGCGAACTCGAAGAGGATTCTGCGGAAGACACCAAACAGGCCGCATAACCGTTTTAAAATCCGATAAGCACACAATAGAACGGCCCTTATTCAGGGTCGTTTCTTTATTTCAGGTAATTCGGGTTGCGCTTAAACTCCGACTGTACGGCTGTTAAAGCCTGTTTCTTCACAGATCCTCCGATAGCTTTAATCGTGGCCTCAAGACGGGCTATTGCCGCACTATCCGCCCCGCGTGCATCAATGTAATACGTATCCCCACCTTTGGCACTATTGTTATTGAGTGTGACCGGGATGCTTCGCCCATCTGGCAAAGGCACGGCTGCCTCGGGTCCGGCCTCCCCGAATATTGACGGGGAATAGGCAATACCGCCATTGGCAAAGCCGGGGCCGTATGCGCCTAACGCAGCCGCAGAGGTTAAAGAACCAAAACTTCGGCTGCTGAATGCTGCCGTGCCTGTTGCATTAACAAACGATCCGGCACTAATAAGGCCACTTATGCTACCAACCAAAGACGAAAGCCCGCCTCCTGAGGAACCGCCAGAGTTGCTTACCCTGATCTGTGCGGCCAGAATATTTTGCAGCTCATTAAGGACGACACTGCCTAGGTCGCGCCAGCTTGTGATCTGTCCGTTAATAGCGGAGTCGACAATACCATTAATCGCGTTGTATGTTTCTTCCGTGCCCATGCGCATTCTTTCCATGGAGTTCCTATGAGACCTGGCAGCACTTTCCTGCGCCTGTTCAAGGCTTTCAAGTTGCGTCTTCTGATCCTCGATTTTGGAGAGATAGTCCTCAATCTGCGCCTCTTGCTCCGATGAGAGGATGATTCCCTCTTCGCGCAGCGTGTTTTCGATCT
>JAGLKL010000102.1 GCA_023141075.1 Alphaproteobacteria bacterium | reverse complement strand
CCCTGTGAAGATCTGGTAAACAAGATTTCCAACATCAATAAACATCCGAACAAAAAATAAAGAATAAAACATTATATATAAGACATACTCTTATCTGTCTCTTATCTGTAAAAATTCTAATCTTCCGTAGTTCTCTCGATCAACCGATCCATTTTGCTGCGGTCGTCTTCGGAGTAACCATTTCCATCAACATCTTCGGAAGGAGCATTATCCAACGAATTATCCTCTGGTTCCTCAGAATCTTCGTCTGTTTTCAAAAGATCCATTTCCTGCAATTTTTTGCGGGCTTCATTCATCTCGCCGAGTTCCTGCGTCGCTTCGGCTATGCTTTCCATACTCTCAGCAGGAATAAACCCGGAAATCCAGCCCGATGTGGCTTTGAGATAAACGCGGCTTTTGCTGCTCTCCAGCCAAGCCCAATCCTCCCTTTGTTCTTCGTCAACCAGATAAAAAACCGGTAAATAAAGAAGCCCTAGGAATAATACACCACGCACCAGACCAAAAACCATACCTAGCGTACGGTCTACTGCGCCAAGCCCGATATTTCTGACAGACTCGGCCAAAAAATGGCTAATGACTGATAATATGATAACAAAAATAATAAATATCGAAGCATAAGCCAGACAATCTGAAAGCATCGGATAAGGAATTATATCGAAAAGCTTTTGCGGCTCTTCTTCGCCATCAACCACTCCCACCAAATTTTTGATAATAGGAGATAAAAGCGGCCCACCAACATAAGATGCTATGCCACCGCCAACAATTCCTAATATCGTCAGCATCTCTCGCACAAAACCGCGCAATATTGAAATAGCGATAGATGCTAATAATATTATCCCGGAGATAACATCAACAATCATAATGTTCTAACCTCTTCTCTTTTTATTTATCTGTAGATACTCAAGAAAACACTGTTTTCTTTAACTTTGTCTTGGTCCGAGAACCATCATCATCTGACGCCCTTCAAATCTCGGCTCAAGCTCAACAACGGAAATTTCGGCCAGATCTTCTTGCATCTGGACAAATAAATCCCATCCAATATTCTGATGTGCCATTTCCCGGCCACGAAAACGCATCGATACTTTGACTTTATCACCATTTTCCAGAAAACGGCGTGCATTACGCATTTTAACGTCATAGTCATTCTTCTCGATGCGCGGGCTCATTTTCACCTCTTTCACATCGACAGTCTTTTGCTTCTTCCGTGCTTCATTAGCTTTTTTCTGTTGCTCGTATTTATATTTGCCGTAATCGAGAATCTTACATACCGGCGGTTCAGCATTCGGAGAAACTTCAACCAGATCCAGCCCGGCCTCTTCAGCCATACCAAAGGCTTTTTCAAGACTAACAACACCAACCATCTGACCATCAGCATCAACGAGACGGACTTCTTCGGCTGTAATTTTTCCATTAATATTCGGCCCTCTATCTTTTTCGGGCATTGGTCTACGCGGTCTAGGAATAGCAGTTTCTCCTTCGTGTTGTTAACAATTTGGCACGTAATATAGATACACTCATAAATTACGCCCACAAAAACAATAATAAAAACTTCTCAAAGAAACATTAATACGAATGTTTTAAAGTCATAGCAAGCGTTTTAGCACATGCTATAGCCAAGAATATACTGAAAAAAAAGCAGCCTTCATTCTTAAAATGGAGGTTGAGCCTGTTTCTTAAGCGCGGCAATAGCTTCTTTCATGCTTGGTACTTCCTGATTTTTAGAGCCAAGACGGCGGATTGCCACGGTTTTTTCTTCTGCCTCACGTGTACCAACCACGAATAATACCGGCACTTTTTTTACAGAATGCTCCCGTACTTTGTAATTGATTTTCTCATTACGGATATCCAACTCAGCACGCAATCCTGCCGCTTTCAGTGCTTCAAAAACTTCTTTAGCATAATCATCAGCCTTGCCCGTAATAGTTGCCACTACACATTGCACCGGAGCTATCCACAATGGGAATTTACCGGCATAATGTTCCATCATCACACCAAGAAAACGTTCCACAGAACCAAAAATAGCACGGTGAACCATATGCGGCGTATGACGCGCTCCATCTTCACCAACATATTCCAGATTAAGGCGTCTGGGCATGTTCATATCAACTTGCACCGTACCACATTGCCATTCACGACCAATTGCATCGACGAGAATAAAATCAAGCTTTGGCGCATAAAAAGCGCCATCGCCTTCATTAATAACCCATTTCATGTTTATGCGATCCAGAACATTACGCAAAGCAGCCTCAGCACGATCCCAGTCTTCCTCACTACCAATGCGTTGCTCGGGACGAGTGGAAAAATGCACCGTAATACTTTCTGCCATACCAAGATCAGAATAGACATCTCTAATCAGGTCACACATTTCCACCACTTCATCTTCAAGCTGATCATACGTACAGAAAATATGAGCATCATCTTGCATAAAAGCTTGTACGCGCATAAGACCATGACGTGCACCGGAAGCTTCTTTACGAAAAACATAACCAAATTCTGCCATACGCATAGGTAACTCGCGGTAGCTACGCAAATGAGCTTTATAGACCTGCGCACCACCTGGACAGCTCATAGGCTTAAGAGCTATTGGGTTTTCTGCTTCCATATCACCTAACAAAAACATGTTTTCGCGATATTTATCCCAGTGACCAGATGCTTTCCAGAAATTCGCATTTAAAAGCTGCGGCGTATTAATTTCCTGATAACCATTAGCCCTGATTTTACGACGCATATAAGATATAAGCTCTGTATATATCGTCCAGCCTTTATCATGCCAAAAAACCTGCCCCGGTGCTTCTTCCTGAAAATGAAATAAATCCATTTCATTGCCAAGCTTACGGTGATCCCGCTTTTCCGCTTCCTCGAGCTGGGTTAGATAAACTTTAAGCTCTTTTTCATCGCGCCAAGCTGTACCGTAAATTCTGGTTAGCATGGCATTGTTGGAATCTCCACGCCAGTAAGCCCCGGCCACTTTCAAAAGCTTGAAACCTTTGCCCACATGCCTAGTCGTCGGTAAATGCGGCCCACGGCAAAGATCCAGCCAACCATCATCCCCTTGACCTTGACGATAAACACTAATCGCTTCATCTTCAGGCAAATCTTCAATCAACTCGGCTTTGTACATCTCGCCTTTATCCTTAAAGTAAGCAATCGCTTCATCACGATTCCAAACTTCACGAGTAAACGCTTCGCCTCGTTCTATGATTTTGCGCATTTCTTTTTCAATCACCGGAAGGTCTTCCGTAGAAAAAGGCTCGTCGCGGGCGAAGTCATAATAAAAACCATCTTCTACAGACGGGCCGATTGTTACTTGCGTACCCGGAAACAGCTTTTGCACGGCCTCAGCCATCACATGCGCCGTGTCATGGCGGATTAGCTCCAGCGCCTCATCACTATCGCGCTTAACAATTTCAATCGTGCAGTCTTTTTCTATCGGTAACGACAAGTCGCACAGTTCACCATTGATCTTGACGGCTATAGCCGCTTTTGCCAAAGATTTCGAGATATCTTCAGCGATGCCCGTTCCCGTCGTGCCGACCGCGTATGAACGGGTTGATTGGTCAGGCATCGTTACGGTTACAGTGTTATCAGACATCGTCTTAATATCTCCATATTTTAAAAGTTCAAGATTACGACCATTAGTTATAATAGTTTAAGCCGTATTTGCCAGAGCGTATAGTAGTTTAACTACTATAAAAACAAAAAAGCTGTGACCATAGATCACAGCTTTTCTCATTATTCTTTAAAAATCTAGTCCGCAGCTTTTAGGTTAGCGGCGCTGGTTTTTCCCTTTTTGGGATCGTGTTGTACATCGAAACCAATTCTCTGGCCTTCTTTAAGTGTGCGCATTCCTGCACGCTCAACAGCACTGATGTGAACAAACACATCTTCGGTTCCGTCTTCAGGCTGAATAAAACCAAAACCTTTTTGATCGTTAAACCATTTTACGATTCCGACTTTTTGTTCTTCTTCCATAATTTTCTTCCTTTCACTTCAAAGATATCTAACACGTAGCTACGCAAAGCGTAAAGTGTTCTGTTTTAAATGTTGCGTTCGATATTTGAAAAACTGCTAGATATAACTGAACTTAACAGGAAAATTAACCTGCCAAATAAGCTCCGTAATAAACCAAAGAGCACCTCTTTCTATTCGACGAGCCCATGATTGACAGAACTATGTGCAAATATCAAGAGAATTTATAAGAAGTTTGATAAAAATCAACGCTCATTCATAGCGTTATCTATCGTTTTAACGAATGGTTTGATTAAATACTGCATTACAGTTTTCTTACCTGTTAAAATATCCACGCTGGCGACCATGCCAGGAATAATAGGCAAAACTTCGTCCTTACGTTTTAGCTTTGTTTCATAGGTACGAAGACGCACGCGGTAAAACGGGTTGCCGTTTTCATCCTCTAATGTATCGGCGCTAATATCCAAAAGCTCTCCCTTAAGACTGCCATAGATGGAAAAATCATAAGCCGTGAGCTTGATAACTGCCTGTTGACCGGGATAAATAAAAGCACGATCAGAAGGACTAATACGTCCTTCCACAATCAACTGATCGTCCTTTGGAACAATCTTGATAAGGTCTTCTCCGCCGCGCACAACCCCGCCTATTGTATTAACAGTCAGTTCCTGAATAGTTCCAGATACCGGAGACTTAATCTCTTTGCGCCCCTTTCGTTCCTGCAATCCACTCAAACGTTCGCGGATTTCATTAAGCTGGGTCAGTCTGTCCGCTAACATTGTCTGTGCTTCCGCACGCACATTTTGCTGCACTTCCTCTAGCCGCGCCTCAGCTTCATCAATCGCGCTTCGCGTGCGTGGAATGCTGGTTCTCAGACTATTAAGCTCTGTCATCCGCTCCTTTAGACCACGCTCAAGCTGCAACAATTCAAGCTTTGGCGCAGAGCCTCTTTTCACCAGTGGTCTGATCATCTCCATTTCTTTACGTTGAAGATGAATGATGCCCTTTATATCGCCAATGCGGGTATTAAGCTCATCAAGCTCTTGCTCACGCTGCTCAAGCTGTTTTTGCAGCACATTCATATGCCCGGAAAGCTGCAACATATTTGCATGAAACGCATTAAGCTCTTCCTTCACACTATCCGCTGCATCCTTTTTCACCTCATCAGGAAAATCGATATTTTTGTGTCCATTAGCCTCAGCCTGCAACCGTGAAATAGATGCCAAAAGCCCCAAATAACGCGCACGGTTTGCCCCTAAATCGGAAGATACCTCAATATTGCGCAACCGCATCAATACTTGCCCTTTTTCAACAAACTCGCCTTCTTTGACCAG
>JAGLKL010000101.1 GCA_023141075.1 Alphaproteobacteria bacterium | reverse complement strand
TTTTGACGCTGGGATGGTCGGTTTTGTTAAGAAAATGAACGATCAGATTTCTACTGGAAAAACTGAAGATTCCGATGAACAAGGAAGATTTGCAAGAGCACTTCAGGAACGGAAAGACTGGGAGACTCAACTCACCAAGATCGCAGAAAGAATTGAACAGTTAACCGGTAAAAAACCTAAGATCGGAAAAAGAGATGATAAACGAAACGGGCAATATTCCGTTACGTTCGACTTGAAAGTAGGAGGATTGGGGTTCTTTGGTAACCCACCACTGGGTTTTTATTTGACCCTCA
Organism: Alphaproteobacteria bacterium; assembly: GCA_023141075.1. Classification (GTDB taxonomy): domain Bacteria; phylum Pseudomonadota; class Alphaproteobacteria; order Micavibrionales; family Micavibrionaceae; genus UBA1672. The sequence goes on along the minus strand of JAGLKL010000101.1, from coordinate 5,083 downwards.
AAGCCGGTCCGCATAAAGAATCATCTTCTAATGAAAAATCATCTTCTGATTATTATAAGTTTATTCTGGAAACACGCTATGTTGATGTAGCATCTTTAACCAGAGGATATGATTTTTTTGAACCTGGTACAACAATAGAGAGGCCTCCGGAAGCTACACCAGATGATGTAGTAATTGCAGTTCGACGTACCATACCACACTTAAAAGACGATAAAATGGTTACAGCTGAATTCACTAAAAAAGAATGGATAGATGATCTTATAAACGTTGTTTTTGGAAATTTATATGGAGTAAATGCCTTTCAGAGACACGCAAAAGAGATAATCAAAGCTGATAATGCTGCTGCCCCTGCAACCGAAGGAGACGATAATATTCCCTCTACGACCGAGGAGGAGGAATATACTCCCTATACAATCGGATGCGAATGTACGTAATAGGTCTGTTGCAAGGTAAAATGCAGAAGGGATAATTTTGTAAGATACATCCGAAACCCTTGCCATATGCGCGTGCACATGCTTAAAATAACCTTATGAGCAAACGCGGTAGAAGAGAATTCGAAGCTAAGGAAAAGAATCGGCATGCAGACCTCAACGATGTTGGTGAGGTTGACCGTATTGACGAGCAGCGCTTTACTAAAAAACTGAAGACTTTAATCAAAGAATCAGAGGCTATGCGCCTCGATTATATGCGAAAACATCGCATGCGCAGTTGGATGGCCATGAATTTGACCATTTTTTTTGTGGTTGTCGGATCCGCAGCCTTTGGCTGGTTTTTCATGATACAGGCGCAGATTGTTTTTCCTTTTGTGTGTCTATTTGCCTCCTTTGTTCCGGCCATCTTTCTTAATGTGTGGGCGGCAAGACCTATCAAATCCTATGCGTTGGCACATAAGAACATCTTTATGCCCAAGATGGCCAAAGCGCTTAACGGGTTGAGTTTTCACCCGGCACGCGGGGTAAGCGCCAAAATGATCGAGAAGCTTGCCGTTGTACCGGCGCATGATCGTTATGATGCGGAAGATTGCTTTATGGGACGCTATAAAGGCATGAAGGTGATTTTTTCTGAAGCGCGGCTTTATTCGAAAATTCATAAAGACGGCCCCGTGTTTCAAGGCTTGTTTGTGCTTTTGGAAGCACCGGAGGACATTTTTGAAGGGCACACGGTCATCACCGCCAATGATAAGATGGTGAAGGCTTATGCTTCTACGCGCTGGAAAACGATGAGCCCTGTCAATGTCCCGGTTCCCGACCCTGCATGGGACAGGTTTACAATATACTCGACCGAGCCGGAAGCCGCTGTTGGTATTGTCAATGAACGGCTCTTGAAAGAGCTGGCCGAAGCTAGTGATATCTTTGATAAATCCCCTCTTACTGCCGTGTTGTTTAAAAAGCGCTACATCTTCATGATGATCCCACATGATGAAGACATGTTTGAGGCTTCGGACTTATTTGTTCCGGTGACAACCAAAGATCAGGCTCTGCGCGTAAAGAATGAAATTGAACAGCTTCTTGAGGTTGTCGATGTCTTTGATCTTTATAGTAGTTCCACTTAAGAATAATACATTTTGCCTGATGAATTTTCTTTATTATATAGCCGTTACATACTATGGAGTGAGCGATATCTAGTTAAAAGATGGCGTAATCACGTTGGTAGTATCTTATTAGCCGATAATTGGTTACAATCCTTTGTTGTGAATTAGGGTCTAAACATACAAATAATAAGGGCTACATAGATGATACATATCCTCAATAATAAACTGACTGAAGAACAAGAAGATATATATAAAACGGTTGATACTGTAAATTCACAACTTCAAACTCTGGAGGGGTTTATCGCTCGACGGTTTGATGAAATTTCGGTGGAGATTAATGCAACGTCTCAGCAATTTGATATAGCTGAAAGCGGGATTGTCCAGCGCTTTTCCGAGATTTTGGAGATTTTAGGGGCGATTGGCTATAGTGGACGAAATGGTGGAACCTCGGCTAATACCGGGGTTGAGCTTGAGACCGTGATTGAGGATACCGAAAACGCCGCCAATAATATATTAGATGCGGCTGACCGGATTTCCGAACATGTCAGTGATGAGAAAAACTGGGGGGATGCCGGAACACGTAATGAAGTGCGTGAGAAAATTAAAAATGACGTACAGGAAATCCTTATAGCCTGTACCTTTCAGGATCTTACGGGACAGCGCATTCGTAATACTTTAAATAACCTACACTCTATTGAAGAACGCCTAAGTTCTGCGTTCGATCGTCTGGGTATTCAAGTGCAAACTGATAACAATATTGTCGAACAGCATGTGCGCGAAGCCTCTGATCAAAGTGAAATTGACAATATGTTCTCCGGTGAGAACAAAAGTAGCAGCTAAAGATAAAGTAGCCCTCTCAAAACGATAATGAATACAGGATTCCTAAAATGTTTGATTATTAATAATTCTGCTATGAAAAAAACCAAATACATTTACCTTACTTTTTTTTTAATCATAATATCCTCATTATTGATATCGGCAAAACTCACAGGAAAACCCACGAATGATTATCTGAATGTAACGCAATCTTTTAGTGATAAAACCCCCATAGTCTATCATGATTACTACAATATCAGATTTTGGGGACTGGAAGAATTCCACCCATTTGATACTAAAAAATACCAGCGCATTTTTCATGAATTGCTACAAAAAAGCAATCTTTCTGAAGAGCGTGTCATTGTAGCAGCAAAGCCTGATAAACATTTGCTGTCTTTAGCACATGATAAAAAATACCTGAAAAGCCTGAACTCTTCTTGGACGCTTGCCCGTATTACGGAACTTGGTTTCTTACGTTTCTTTCCTTCGAAACTAAGTCGAGACATTGTTCTGGAACCAATGCTTTATCAAACAGGTGGCAGCTTATTAGCCGCGATGGCCGCGATGGAACAGGGATGGGCCATAAACCTTGGCGGTGGTTATCATCATGCATCTTATAAGAACGGTGAAGGGTTTTGTGCTTTAGCTGATATTGGTCTGATTGTTAGGTATCTCCGACAAGCCGGCAAAGTGAATAATGTCATGATCATTGACCTTGATGCACATCAGGGTAATGGCCATGAACTCGACTTTATTGGGGATAAAAACACATATATTCTGGACGCTTATAATAAGGAAATTTACCCTCATGACATAGTGGCAAAATCAAGCATAGATATAAAGATTGAACTTCTTGCTTTTTCATCAGATAAAATCTTTTTAGAAAGGCTGGAAAAAGCTCTTCCAACAGCTTTTCATGAATTTCAACCGGATTTGATTATCTACATTGCAGGAACAGATATTCTCGATGGTGATCCATTAGGTGCTCTGGCAATATCACCGGAAGGTATTATAAAACGGGATGAAATGGTATTCCGCCTAGCAATAGAAAAACAAATCCCTATTGTGATGTTACTTGGCGGGGGATATCAACAATCAAATGCTCATATAATCGCGCAAAGTATTCTGAATTTAAGAGATAAATTCGATTTATTTTGAGCTTATTAATTGTCGCAATACATAATGCAAAATACCACCATGGCGATAATATTCCAGCTCATTAGATGTGTCGATGCGGCAAAGGAGGTTAACGTTCCTCTCGCTTCCATCCGCATAATTAATAGTTAAAGTCAGTTCCTTGCCGAGGGAAAGGGTATCGGCGATGCCTGTAATGGTATAGTTCTCATCTCCGCATAAACCAAGGGTTTTTCGGTTAACATTATCTGTAAACTGTAAGGGAAGAACGCCCATTCTGATCAGATTGGAGCGGTGGATTCTCTCAAAGCTCTCAGCGATAACAGCACGAACGCCTAATAGCCGCGTTCCTTTTGCGGCCCAATCGCGTGATGATCCTGTGCCGTATTGTGCGCCTGCTATAACAACTAAAGGCTGTTCATCTGCCTGATAGCGCATGGCTGCGTCATATATGCTCATTTCCTCTCCGCTTGGGATGTGCTTGGTATAGCCCCCTTCCGTATCGGCGAGCATTTCATTGCGCAGGCCGGTATCGGCGAAGGTTCCACGGATCATGACCTGATCGTTTCCCCTGCGCGAGCCGTATGAGTTAAAGTTCAGCGGCTCTATCTGACGGGCGATAAGATATTCTCCTGCCGGTGAGTCCTGCTTTATCGCCCCGGATGGAGAAATATGGTTCGCAGTCACGGATTCTCCCAAAATCACCAAAGCATAGGCATTATTAATATCTTTCATAGGGGGAATGTTTTTAATCATCCCGGCGAAGAATGGCGGTTTTCGCACATAGGTCGATCCTTCCTGCCAGTGATAAATATCGTTGTTTTTGACTTTTTCGGCGGCTTTTTCGTCGGCAACTTTTTCTGATGTGCCAATCGCACGCCAAGCAGAGGGGCCTTTGAATAAATCAGCATAGCACTCTGTAAACATGTCGGTGGTGAGGCTCTCTGCGATTGTACCGGCGATTTCCGCTGCGCTCGGCCAGATGTCCTCAAGATAAATATCTCTCCCTTTTTCATCCTTGCCTAAAGGTTCGCTTGTAATGTCGATCCGCATGGAGCCTGCTATTGCATAGGCCACGACCAGAGGTGGGCTGGCCAGATAATTGGAGCTAACATGCGGATTTATGCTTCCTTCAAAGTTGCGGTTGCCTGAAAGGACGGAGGCCACATTGAGGTTACCCTTTTCCACAGCATCGGCGATGGATTCAGGCAGAGGGCCGGAATTGCCGGTACAAGTCGTGCAACCATAGCCCACCACATTAAAGCCCAGTGCGTCGAGATCTTCCTGTAAGCCCGCTTTTGTCAGATACTCGGTAACGACTTTCGAGCCGGGCGCAAGTGAGGTTTTCACCCATGGCTTTACGGTCAAGCCGTGAGAGCGAGCCTTGCGGGCAAGCAGCCCTGCTGCGACCATGACCGAAGGATTGGAGGTGTTTGTACAGCTTGTAATAGCCGCAATCACCACGTCGCCATTACTCAGTTTATAGTCTGTTTCCTCGACAGGTACAGGTATAGGTATGTCCTCCCCGTCATTGTTAGAGGAATGACGCAATTCCAATTCCTTGAAAGCCTTTGCAGCATTTTTCAGTTCTATGCGATCCTG
>JAGLKL010000100.1 GCA_023141075.1 Alphaproteobacteria bacterium | reverse complement strand
AAAAGCTGTGGGTTTAGACCCTAGAACAGAATTGTTCATAAAATATGACGATACTATCTAACTCTTAAAAATCTCCTAATGAAATAACGGTTTTTATGTAAGCGCATAAAATACATGAAAAAACGCTTACCAAAGCAAATTAGTCTTCTGATGCGGTTTCTCCTCCCAAAGCCTCGTTTTGAGCTCCTGAGCGATAATAATCTACAATATTGGAAGCTGAACGCCCTTCTGTGTTCGGATTATCCACACCATGCCCCGTCAAATCAGCCGGACGAGCTACTTGGCGCGTCTTAAAAGTGGCTATTGAACATCCCAATTTGTATCTGGAATCATCTTCCATAGGACGTCCTTCAAGACCCGGCAACATCCCATCACACCCCCGCGGAGCGTGTGCTGACAAAGAATCATACGAAACCAGCAACCGTGGTGCTTCGTTTTGAGAAGAAATCGGCATAATACCGGCCTTCACATTCTTCACATCATATATATCACGTAAAATCCCGGCGATATCCGCTACTTTATTGGTCGCGTTCATAGCCGTATTGTCTTTTGAATGCGGATCATAGGTAACAAGAATATCCATAGACGATGAACCATACCTTTTGTAGTGATGAGCCAAAACTCTAATATACTCCTCATCCACGTCAACCACAGGAACATCCTGTAGGAACGCCTCTTCCTTCACCTGAATAGGATTTTCGTTTATGGTCGATGGCTCATATAAATCCATACAGCCACTCAGCCCGATTGAAAGAACAGCCACACAGGCTTTCACAAGACACCTGAACGGATTTTTGCGTTTGCCGCGTATATTGCTTGTTTTTCGGATTTGATCATCTGCCGTAGACTTGTCGTATGTTGAGCGGGTCATAATGTACCTGTTTCACTCCTTGAATATCGATCTAAAAATGTCTTTTGAGCCCTGATATCTCTTTGAGGACAAAACCCAAAACGCTTTATTATGACTTAATACGGTGTCAAGGCAAAGGTCTTGCATATACTGACATGTATTTAATCTACAATATATCCAAATACACCTGCTTTAGCGAACATACTATTATCTTCCAGTTCATAGGTGCGACGGATATTATCCGAAAAAATTGTCGCCAAACGCCCCTGTTTTTTCTTCGGAAGTTTTTCAGAGTCCTGTTTTTCCGCATAAGGCTCAACCAGATAAGCAGTTACAATCACGACAAGTTCTGTTTCCTCACGCTGAAAACTGTCAGAAGACATCAAATCACCCAGAATCGGCATATCTTTAACCCCCGGCAATCCCTTCAGCCCTTCAATAGTCTCAGATTGCAGCAATCCGGCAATCATCAAACTGCCGCCGCTGGGAATTTCAATCGTTGTATTAGTGCGGCGAATATCAAGACCCGGGACAACCAGATCTGCAAGCGTCACACCATTGGCAACGTCCAGAGATGAAACCTCAGTATTAAGTTGCAGGCTTATACGCTTCTCCGACATCACCACCGGCTTAAAGTTTAAAGACACCCCAAACTCACGATATTCAATCGTAATATTTCCGTATTGATCCCGCCCTGAAGGAACAGGAAACTCCCCACCTGCGAGGAATCCGGCCTGTTGCCCGGACACAGCCGTTAAATTCGGCTCAGCCAACATATTCACAAGATTTTCTTCTTCAAGTGCTTCCAAAAACAACCCTAACGTCCCTATACCGCTGATATTTGTATCAAGAAAGCCACTTGCAACTCCCACGGCATCCTGTGACAGAGTAAGCCCTGATGCTCCACCAAGCCCAACAGCATTACCTCTACCGCCAATATTTGAATATGGCGTAGCACCCCATAAAGTACTAACAGAAAGCTCATCTGGATCATTAACAGAAAAGTCAACGCCAAGCTCTTTGATTACGCTACGTTCCGCTTCAATTATTTTTACTTGGAGCATAACCTGTTGTTCACCGCGGACTTCAAGAAGATTTGATATTAAATAATCAATAGTCCCTTCTGTATCTTGCAAGTCGCTAACATAATGAGCCACCAGATTTGATATCTTGCCTGCCACCTCAGGACTGGACGCTATACCTGTCAAAATTATTTGATCGTGAACACACCCGACTTTAACCTGTTCATCAGGAAATAATTTTTCTACCGTACTTTGGATGGCTTGAAGATCATAAGAAACATGAATATCTATGCGTTTTAAAACATTTCCCTTCGCATCAAGAATAATGACGTTCGTATCACCGATATTTAGCCCCACCGCATAAAGTCTGTTCGACTGCACGGCCTGCACGTCCACAATCGTTGGATTAGCGACCAGAACATCTGATACGCCTTCCGGTAAATTAAGAATATCAGCTTTACCCAGCGTCAAAAACAATGGCGCCTGCACACTCTCGACAGAAGGCCGCAGAGAAACCAGATCCCCTTTTGATGCATATGATTCCCCATGTCCGAACATCACCGCGAACGCGCATAAAGCCACGATCAACGGAAAGGCATTAAGGTGATGTTTTCGCAAAGCTGTCATCTTTTTTCTTTCATCTTTATAAAAACACAGAAATAACGAATATCTAAGTCTTTTACGCCTGTGGTACCTCAAAAAATCTGGAAAACAAATTTAAGTACCGTCTACAAACTCATACACAAAAAATGTTAACGAAAATCTAACATGGCCACTATTAAAATTCTTAGGCCAACAATCTAAGGAAACTCATTCCTCCATCATTTCCTCTTCTTCATATACATTTCTTCCGCCTCCCCCTCTGACACCAGAGACTGCGACTTCAGAACCGTGATAAATTTTTATCGCCGTTGAACCCATATCATTTTTCTCTTTCATGAGTTCGTATTCTACATAGATTTCATCATCAATAGAACTCATCCTTGCATCAGTTACCGTCGGAGTTACCTCATTAACGGCATCATCACCAACACCGCGCATGGCAAGCGTGATGTCCCCCATTTCAGAAGCCAAAGCCAATTTCTCGGCATCACGAATAGGAACCGCCAAAGTCACGGTTTTCCCGACTTTAATCTTGTCATCATCATTCAACTCAGCCTTCTGGTCGATCGCCAGAATGCGGACATTCTCTAGAATAGTTTCCGCCGCATACTTATCAAGATTGCGGGCAATTATTTCTGAAACAGCCTGCGCATCATCATCAATATCGACGCGCTTTTTATAAGTCAGAATAACATCAACATAAGACCCCGGAGAAATAAAACCGGCGACCATTGCTGCTGCATTAACTTTAATCGACACAGCGCGTTCACCCGGCTCAAGACGGGCAACAACAACATTTCCTTTACCACTGAGAATAGCGGAACGAACAACGGCCTCTCCTTTGGAAAATGAACGATCCAACCGCCCTTTAAGCACCTTGTCAGCCTTCTTACCACTCTTACGTATGATAGCACCCTTAAATAAGGAATCTTTCGGCCATTTCTTCCATTCCAGATCACCCCCACCTAATTCAGTACCTTTGCGTAACTCTTTTGCTGCCACCAAAACCTCTACGCCATTACTTACCGTTCCTTTTTTACCGCCAAGTGTTATTTGTACCAACATAGCAACAAGCACTGCAGCTAAAACAGCACCACCTAGAACGACTATAATATTTTTATTCATCACTTTTGCCCCCACATACCAAGAACTTAAAAAATTCTCGCATCTGTAAACACGAACCAAATAATCGAAAAATCTTACACAGATCACAGCTTGTAAAACAAAAAGATGCGCCTCACATAAGGCAGTGAACGCAGGATAGAGCTTCCAACGCACCTACCATAATACAAGCAGTTTCTTAACAATTAGTAAACTCTGCTTCGCCGACTTATGCTTTTTATTTTGACTTTAATTTAAAATTATAACTATTTGAAATAATTAATAAAAAGCTTGTCTATACGCTCCTCAAAAAGAGGTCAAAACAGCCACCGAAAGATACTCAGCGTAGATAAAAGTTACCACCAAGCCAAAACCAATGGCAACGCCATATGGAACATTACCGACGCCATTTTGCGCTTGGTAAACCCAGCTTCCTTGCGCTGGAGACTTAAATGGTTTCTTATGCTTTATATATAGCGTAACAATTCCAAGTATTCCACCAAAAAGAGTCATAAAAAACAAATAAATCGGCAGGTACTTTAAACTAACCCATAATGCGCAGGCAGCGCCGAATTTGGAATCCCCTGCCCCAAGCACATTCAAAGCAAATAGGATAAATGTCACAATAAAGAAAATGAGAACCGATAGAATATGACAAGCAACCCCGCCGAAAATTTTTACCTCTGGAGCACCAAAATAAAGCGCTGAATAAGCTATAATGAAAGAAGCGATCATATACAGACTATAGCTATTAGGGATTGTCAGACCCTTTACATCCGAAAAACCGGCAAGACCCGCCAGACCGATTGCAGCGAACAGACACATCAAATAAATAATTAATATCAGCATGGATCAAACTTACACTATCATGTAATTGAGCTTACACCATAACGTCTGAAAAGGCGATAGGCTTACCCCCTGCTTTCCCCACATAAAGAGAAATCCCACATAAGGAAAAGCCCGCCATAAAAACGACGGACTTTAACTCTTGTAATCAATAATTCTTGTTCCGGAAGATTTAGACGCCACCGGTGCTAGCACTATCAAGTGTAGTACCAACTTCAGTAAACAGATTGGTAATACTGCCACCAAGGGCAAATACAGCCGCTGAAATAACAACAGCGATACCAGCCGCGATCAAACCATATTCGATAGCAGTGGCGCCATCTTCTCTACTCAAGTAACGTGCAATCAATTTCGTTAACATGTTTATCTCCTTATGCAAGATAGTTATAATGTCATCCCGGTAAAACCCATCTCCACCAAAAACATCGTGAAGCTCCTTAACCGATATACCCTCTCATAATAACCCGCATTTACTTAAAAAACAATTAAGCAAACGAAGTAATCCATATTTTTTCTCAGTATATAATATATAAGTATTTACATAAAATTTTATGCGAATTGCGGTTTAAAGTAATGGTGAAATAATTACTTCGTCATTACTTGTTTATAGTGTGCGGTGCAAAAAACTGTCGAATAAAAAAAGACACTTTATTCCTTTTACTCAATCGGTTAGCAATAAAAGGCTATTATTAGATTCCTTTAACTAAGATCTAAACCCACAGCTTTTCCAAGTCATCAGCTCAAAACAGTCTTGTTTTCGGGCACAAAAAAAAGCGGTGATTTACCCCGCTCGGATCTCAAAACATTAAGTAATATAGTAGTTCCACTTAAGAATAGTACAGAATTGCGCCAATGAATTTTTTCGAGGATCAAGTATAATTTTTGAAGCATAGCCGTAGCTACGGTGAATGAAATTATGCGCAGATAATCAAAAAAATTCCTCAAGCAAAATGTA
>JAGLKL010000010.1 GCA_023141075.1 Alphaproteobacteria bacterium | reverse complement strand
AGAGCCTTGGTGTATTCCTCACGCGGATTAGCGAAGATTTCCACCGCGCTGCCATGCTCGATCACGTGCCCGTCTTTCATTACTACCAAAGAATGGCTCATCGCCCGCACCACCCGCAGATCATGGCTGATGAACATATAACTTAAGCCATGCTTTTTTTGCAGCGTGCGCAAAAGATCGACAATTTGCGCCTGCACTGAGACATCCAGAGCGCTGGTTGGCTCATCCAAAACCACCAGTTCCGGTGCCAGAACTATCGCCCGGGCAATGGCCACGCGTTGGCGCTGTCCGCCGGAAAACTCATGCGGATATCGGTGGCGCGTTTCCGGGTCCATATTCACGTCTTTTAAAGCTTTCACGACCAACGCATCCCGCTTTTCTGCGTTCAAGCCCTTGCGGTGGAGCTTTAATCCTTCTTCGATAATCTGGGCAATACTCATGCGTGGAGACAGGGAGCTAAACGGGTCTTGAAATACAATTTGCATACGCGAGCGAAGAGGGCGCATTTGTTTTTTGCGATAGGTTGAGATATCTGCTCCATCAAATAACAATCGTCCTTGTCCATCCAAAAGCCTGAGCGCCGCATAGCCAAGAGTACTCTTGCCCGAGCCGCTTTCTCCGACAACGCCCAAAGTCTCACCGCGATGGATGGTGATATCCACCATATCAACGGCCTTAACAAAGCTTTTGGGTTTGCCGAAAAAACCGAAATCTTGGGGAAAGTGCACTTTAATCCCTCGCCCTTCAAATAAAACAGGGGCATCCGCTTCAAAGGCCGGAACAGTGCCGCGTGGAATGGTATTAAGCAGCATCTTGGTATATTCGTGCTGTGGGTTGGCAAACAGAGCTTTGGCCTCTTTTTGCTCAACAATTTCGCCATTTTGCATCACGCACACATAATCGGCCATCTTCTCAACAATGCTTAGATCATGGGTAATCAGCAGCAGCGCCATGCCCAGCTTGTTTTGCAGATCTTGCAGTAATTCCAGAATTTGCGCCTGAACGGTGACATCCAGCGCCGTGGTCGGCTCATCAGCAATCAGCAAATCCGGGTTATTAGCCAGTGCCATGGCGATCATCACGCGCTGTCGCTGCCCGCCTGATAGCTCGTGCGGATAGGCATTCATACGATCTTTAAGTTGCGGTAGGCCAACCATATCCAGTAATTCCAGAACACGCGCTCGGGTCTGCTTATCGTCCATCCCCTGATGAAGTTTGAGCACTTCGCCGATCTGTTTTTCCACGGTGTGCAGGGGATTTAGCGCTGTTTGCGGTTCTTGAAAGATCATGCCGATCTTGTGTCCGCGCAAACGACGCATAAAAGCAGAATTTTTGCCGATCAGTTCTTCATCTTCAAAAATAATAGAAGACTTTTTATCATGACTAGCCATGGGGTAGGGCAAAAGTTGCATTACCGAAAGAGCGGTCACTGATTTGCCTGAGCCGCTCTCTCCCACCAGAGCTACTGTTTTTCCGCGCGAAATACTAAAGCTTATGCTCTTAACCGCTTCAAAATCTGCGGCTTTATCCGGCATTTTGAAGGAAACGGAAAGATTATTGATTTTCAGAAGTGTCTTTGTCATATATCCATCTTGATTTTCGTTTCGTTTATGTCATAGGTTCCAACATATTATGAATGATAAAGGCTAGGGCAACCGAGACCCCAAGGCCTACCATCATTTTAAGAAAGTCTTTGCCAATTAAAGGAAAGACATATCCGGCTTTGTACGTTGTGCGATAGGTCGTAGCAATCGCAAGCTCGCGTCCGGTTAATAAGCCAACAAACACCCATGTTGTAGACATCGGTATTTCGTTTACTTGTTTGAAGTAAAGAAGGATCAGCGCATAAACAAAATCAATGATCGTTGCTGATCGTATAAAGCGCGTTCCAGATTTCTCCAGAATAATCTTCTGAATTTTCCCACCATTATTTTTGAAAATAAGCCCAAGCCATCCACATAATATAGTAAGAACAGTTAGTAGTATCCACAAAGGCATATCTCTGGGTAAGAATACCGCAATGTTGGCCATGTCATGACTAAGCCAACTATGCCATAAAAAGCCCGTCGCGCTCCATTGTAAAATGTACCATTTTAAACGGTGCTCTTTTTTAACCATATTGTATTTTTCATTCACAATGTTTGAAATAACAAGCCACAACACATAAGATAAAACAGCCGCTAAAGAATAACCAACAACGCTTTTAATGAGCATGCTTTCAAGAACAAGCGTGCTGGCAAAGGTTGAAAGGACAAGAAATGTTGTTGAAACAGGTATCCCAATGCGCGTTAAAAGTACAAGAATAAGTGGCGCCGCCGCGTGATACCATTGAACTTCAATATGCGGTATTTTGTTTAAGCGGCCATAAGAAATATCGCCGTCATTTATGACCCAGCTATAACTAATAGTAGCAATAAGAACCAGCGATGCTGCTGCCCAAAGCCAATACCATTTCGTTATTCTGGAATTAGAGGCGATAAATGTTCCCAATGTTTGTACAGCATCATTCCCGATAACAGCGTACGCCGCTAATAGGAATCCTATACAAGCGTAAATTACATGTATGTCCATGTTTAAAATCTCTCTTGTTTCCCGTGTGTAAGATCCCAAATATAGTAGTTTTACTTAAGAATAATACATTTTACTTGAGGAATTTTCTTGATTATCTGCGCATAATTTTATCACCGTAGCTACGGCTATGCTTTACGCTGTTTTCACGTGTATCTCTCAAAAATTTTCTCGCGCAGAATGGATAAAAGCTGTGGGTTTAGACCCTAGCCCTTCTTTATACTCAACACTTCATAAATTTCATCCGTAATACCGGGGTGTACGCTCTGCATATCTTCCAAGGCCAGTTCATTGAGCTTGCAGCTTTTATCTTCCGCCATTTTGACAATAGCGCCTGTAACATGGTGGGCATCGCGAAAAGGCAGTCCCAAATTCATCACCAGCCAGTCAGCCAGTGCCGTGGCGGTGGTATAGCCTTCTTCTGCGGAATTTAGCATAGCCTCGGTGTTAAACGTTGCACTTTCCAGCATTCCCGCCATGGCCTGCAAGCAAAGCGACAATGTATCATAACTATCAAAGACAGGCTCCTTATCCTCCTGCAAGTCTTTATTATAGGCCAGAGGCAATCCTTTAAGAACCGTCATCATCTGCACCAGATTACCATTCAAACGCCCAGTTTTCCCGCGCACAAGTTCGGCTGCGTCAGGATTTTTCTTTTGCGGCATGATCGAGCTGCCCGTGCTCCAGCTATCCGATAGCTTGATGAACCCGAATTGCGGTGTGGCCCAGAGGATAATTTCTTCGGCTAGGCGCGATAAATGCAGCCCGCACTGCGCACAGGTGAACAGAAATTCATTCGCAAAATCACGCGCTGAGACCGCATCCAGTGTATTGGGCATTGGTGCATCAAAGCCAAGCTCTTTGGCTGTGAAGTCACGGTCAATCGGGTATGGTGTTCCCGCCAGCGCCGCTGCCCCTAAAGGACATTGATTCACACGTGTACGGGCATCAAGGAAACGCCCTTTATCGCGCTCAAGCATCCGAGCGTATGCATCTAAATGCATTGCCAGTGTAATCGGTTGCGCGGCCTGTAGGTGCGTAAAACCGGGCATTATATCGTTAGCGTGTTTCTTGGCCAGTGTCGCGATAACGCCTTGCATAGCTTCAATCAGAACGACAAGCTCGTCAATGGCTCCGCGTATCCACATGCGAAAATCAGTCGCAACCTGATCGTTACGTGATCTCGCCGTATGCAGTTTGCCGGCTGTCTCGCCGATTATCTCACGCAGCCGCGCCTCGATATTCATATGAATATCTTCCAGCTCTGTTTTGAACTCAAATTTGCCGCTCTTGATCTCTTCGGCAATCATATTCAGGCCGTTAACAATCTTCACAGCCTCATCTTTGGTGAGTATATTTTGCTTGGCCAGCATCTCGGCATGAGCAATGGAGCCGCGAATATCCTGCGCCCATAAGCGTTTATCAACGCCTATCGATACGTTAATTTGTTCCATAATATCGGAAGACTTTTCTTCGAATCGCCCACCCCACATCTGGTTGATGTTTTTATTTTCGGTCATGCCTCGATCCTTATATAACCTCATGCTGAAAGCAGAACTATAGTAGGAGAGGCATAAAGAGGCAAGAAAACATAGGGAAGATTGTGTTGAAACTACTATATGCTGCAGATGCAGAGAAACACAGGTGCAAAAAAAACGAATCAATAAACACAGAAAATAGCAGAATCAGGAGAAATTAATACTGCAATAGTCCAGTATAAACTATTGATATAATTTGACGAAAAAACTTTCCTTTGATTTGTGCACTGCATTTCAGGTATCCTGTAAATAACAGCAAGAAGTGGAGGAACATATGTCATTAGCGAGTGTATCAGAAGTTCAAACTGTAAACCCGCGCATTCAAGCTCTTTTAGAACGTCACGAAACATTATCAATAGAAATTGAAGAAGCGCAAAAAAACCTTTCAACAAAAGACCATTATCTGAAACTCCTTAAAAAACGTAAACTGATTGTCAAAGAGAAAATTGCTGACGAAGAACGGAGAGCTAGCCAATAAAAGCTGAGTATGGTTAAGACGTAATAGGTTTTGACCCTAAGATAATTATAGCCAAAAAATAGGCCGGGACTTGCGCTATAGTCCCGGCATCGTTTTTACTGATTACCGGCTTTTTATACCAATTCGTATTCATTTGAATGATAATCGATATTATCAAGCTCAGGATTTCGAAGTTTCCCCGTCGGATGGGAACACACTTCCCGGCATAAAGTTTGAAAAATCAAACCCGCCTGCAGACGCATCACTTGGATTATTCTGAACACCAGTATCTTGGGTTGCCAGCAAAGCAGCCTCACGTTGGGCTTTAATGGTTTCAGGATCTTTGCCTGCAGCTTTCAGCCCCTTATTATAGGCAGCTTCAAATTCCTGATAGGTACAAAGACCAAGTTCTGTCGGATGACGCGGTCTTAAATTCGGCGTATTGGGGTGAGATTTCTCACGAATAGAACTAATCGTCGGCTTGGTTGTTCCTACGAGCTTGCAAATCTGTGCATCCGAAATTTCCGGATTGTTCTTTAAGATATAAGCAATCGCATCAGGCTTATCGCCACGTTTGGATACAGGTGTATAGCGCGGCCCTTTGGAGCGGACTTTTGCTGCCGGCAAGTCGCGTTTGGCGATAACCAAAGAAGCGCTCGGATCGGTTTCGCAGCGGTCAAGTTCTTCGCGCATCAACTCTCCATGTTCAATCGGATCGCGTCCAACCAGCCCTTTGCCGATCTCTTCATTAGCCAATGCTTCCACTTCTATTTCGGTAATGCCTGTAAAAGTAGCAATCTGCTTAAAAGAAAGCGCAGTATTTTCAATAAGCCATACTGAAGTTGCCTTGGGCATCAAAAGTTTTAAGCTTTCTTGTGCGGCCTTCGCCATTTTATTTTTCTCCTTAAACTAAAAAACTATTCAAGATCATCCGAACCCGTCCCTAGGCTTGAAGCTAGTTTTAACACATAAAAAATTTCAGGGAACCCCTGCTTTATAAGCGATTTGTTTGATAAATACCAGCATTTTTTAAAAAGTTGATTTTTTCTTATGGAGAATGTATCCTGCCGCCGTTATTGCAGTTCAGGGGGCTATATATGCTTGGTGACGATTTACCGGTACTGAAAACCCAGACTTTTCCGCGTAATCTGGACTCAATGTCATTGAGTGATTTACAGGATTATATCGAAGAGATGGAAGCGGAAATTGAGCGCGTCCGAGAGGATATGAGAAAAAAGAAAGCCTCCGGCGATGCTGCTGATGCGTTTTTTAACTAGGCTCTAAACAAAAACAAAAGAAAAGAATTTATGCGTATAGAAGATGGTGTAAAACTGGATTTTAATAGCGTACTGATTCGTCCCAAGCGCTCGACACTTCGCTCGCGCAAAGATGTAGATATTACGCGTGAATTTATATTCAAGTGGAGTCGGCGTTCCTATAAAGGTGTTCCTATTATCGCGGCGAATATGGATGGGGTAGGGACGTTTGCGATGGCTAAAGCCTTTATTGAAAATGGCAGTAAAATGAGCGTCGCTGTACATAAGCACTACCCGCTTAAAGATCTGACAACGTTCTATGATGAGCATAGTTCTGAGAACTTATGGTATTCCATTGGCATGGTAAAAGACGATCAGGAGAAACTTGAGAATTTCCTTAAAGAACGTCCGAATACGCTTGATAAAATTTGCGTGGATGTTGCCAACGGCTATAGCGAACACTTTGTTGATTTTGTCAAACGTATCCGCGAGGAAGCTCAGGATGTTACGATTATGGCCGGAAATGTTGTCACCGGTGAGATGGTTGAAGAACTCATTCTTGCAGGCGTAGATATCGTAAAGGTTGGTATAGGGCCGGGTAGTGTCTGTACCACGCGTAAAATGACAGGTGTTGGCTACCCGCAATTATCCGCAATTATCGAATGTGCGGATGCGGCTCACGGGCTGGGCGGTTTGATTTGCGCCGATGGTGGTTGTTCATCGCCCGGCGATATTGCCAAAGCTTTTGGGGCAGGGGCAGATTTTGTTATGCTAGGCGGAATGCTGGCCGGACACGATCAGTCTGAGTTAGAAATTATCGAGAAAGATGGTGAAAAATATATCTGCTTTTATGGTATGAGCAGCGATACAGCCATGATCAAACATAAAGGCGGTGTTGCCGAATATAGAACCAGTGAAGGCAAGACTGTCTCCATTCCTTATCTCGGAGATGTATCCGGCACGCTTCAGGATATATTAGGCGGCATTCGTTCAGCTTGTACCTATGTGGGAGCACGCCACCTCAAAGAACTGCCCAAACGCACGACCTTTGTTCGCGTCACTTAGATACTGACCCTGACACAGATCAGTACGGTCTTCGGTAGTCAATAGAGCGGTTATCATGCTGCAAAAAAGAAATTTTTTTAAACAATCTTTTCCAAGCATCTTGCGTCTTTACATACAAATATATAAGGTAGGTCACTCTTATTTATTAAGAGTAACAAAACCTTAAGGAGCCTTTGGATGGACAGCGATATTCAAGAACGGTTTACGGAAGCATCTAAAAACTGTCTGGAAGCTTTTATAAGCTGGGATGACAAAAAAAAGGATAAGCAAGCTCAGGAAGTACTTCATGCCGCTATTCATGAGCTTCGTAAAGTTTCTTCCCGCCTTGAAATCGAACTGGCAATGAGTGAGCGCGACCAGCTTTCTTCTAAGCCGTTGCCGATTCCGGCACATCGCTCAAATATGAAAGGTGACCCCGGATCAATACTTGAGGGCAACAATGACATGGGGCATAAAGGAAAAGGCGGAGGTCGTTCTGCAGTTATCCAGAACAAAACCAAGCGTCGGCGTTCTTCACCACACAAGAGAGGTGGTGGGAACGGTGGAGATTAAAATCCCCCCAGACCACAATCAGACTACAATTCTTGACTAATATAAATTCGTGTTCATCTAATTTTAGGTTACCGCTATTTTATTTTGAATGATAATCGGTTAAGAGTTCTTCTTGCGTAACAGAGCGGCGAACTCACCGACATTTTTGGCCATAAAAAAGACGTTTGTCTTTTTCTCCATGCCGATAGTAGAAGGCAGGGAAGGAAAACCTTTATCCCTCAAATCTTTCACCTGAGCGATGCGTTCTTTCAGATCTTCATTCTCAGGATCAACCCGCAGGCAAAATCCGGCGCAGGAACGTGTATATTCATGGCCGCAATAAACCAGTGTTTCATCAGGCAGAGCCTTTAATTTTTCAAAAGAGCTAAACATTTGTTCCACCGTTCCTTCGAACAAATGTCCGCAACTTAAGGAAAATAGCGTATCGCCTGTAAACACGGTGTTGCCCTCTTCGAAATAGTAACAAAGGCTGCCGAGCGTGTGTCCGGGCGTAGCAATCGTACGAACATGCTGTGAACCAAATTCAAGAACCCCCCCATCTTTCAGGGGGATATCAACAGCCGCAATTTTGTGTTTTTCTGCATCCGGGGCAACAACTTTGCAAGAGAGATAATGTGTCTTAAGTTCGGCAACACCATCAGCGTGATCCCAGTGATGATGCGTAACAAAGATGTAATCGGGTTCAAGCTCCATTTTTTTCAACGCTCTTATCACCGGCGTTGCTTCCCCCGGATCAACCACGCCAACCACGCCACACTTGGTGCGAAGAATAAAGGCATAATTATCTTGATGGACGGGGACGAATGTGACGTCCATATCAGAAGAAGAATATGTTATCATGGTGTGATCTTATAGTAGTTTTCATTAATAATGCATCATTATTAATGAAAACTACTATATCTCCCAATTTTGATTTCCGTTGTGCCTAGAGCTTAGGCCAGACTACTATACAATGCCGGTTTATGAGGGTCTGGGATCATCGTCAGTTTTGGTACTCTCCAGAGCGGAGTTTTCTAATTTCTTTTTGTTTTCTTCCTCATCATCCTCGAAATCATCACTATCCGTCGAGGCCTCCGTTTTGGCTTCCTTAGCCGCGATACCCAGCTTTGCCTTTTTCTTCTTGGCTTTTTTACGTTTCCTCTTTTTCTCAAGAAAGCTCTTCTTCTTGAGCTTTGTGTTACCTTGTGTGCCCTCATCAGAGGAACCGTCTTCCTTGTCTTTTTCCTGATCTTGCGCAGGATCATCATCTTTTTTCTTATCCTTCGAGGCACTCTGGCCTGAACCTTCCTCAGGCTTAAGCTCGGCCTGAGCTTTTTTCCTGCTGTCTTCTTCTTGTTTCTCGGCAATTTCCTGTTTACGCGCTTCAGAAATTCCTCCATCTATCTGTGGAATGGAAAGCGGAAGCGACCATTCCGGTTGGCCGTGTTTTAAGACATCACTTAGAATCTTCTTCACATCACGTTTGGCCTTAAGTACTATATGATCCGGCAAAAACCGGTATGCTCGGACGAGAACCGTCAAAAAGTGTACAGGTTTTGCAAGGCTTTTCTGATGCATCAGGATGCGATCTATAGGCATAAAATTTACGCCTTTAAATCCGCCCGGCGGGGCGAATACGGCAAAGGGATGGATACGCTGGGGCGTAATACCTATATGCGTATAATAACTTTCACCCAGTTTAAGTACCATATTCGGTTTAACGCCCATCTTTTCGGCCACGAACTGCTTAAGCTGGCGGAAGTTTTTGATTTCCTTCGGGATGTTATATTGCGGTACGTTCATGGTCAGGCCATTGTCCTCAAAGCGCTGCGGAACGGGCACATGCTGGACAACAAATCCGGCGTTGATGTCTCCCTTAACGCTTTTTGATAGTGGCAGGACAACTGCCGTATTAACCGTTTTATCGTCAGAGAGCACAAAATCCATAGGTTGAGCGGTAATACCGGTGCGTCCGCCCTGACTTTGTCCTTCTTCAACAAAAATAGAGTCTACAGTTTTTAGCTGTCCGGCTGATCCTTTAACCTCTTTGTATCTCAGATCGGCTTTGTTCAGCAGTTCAAAGAAGTCATTAACATTAAACTCTTCGATAATACGCGAGGTCGCAATGTAAATATCCTTTCGGATCCAGTTTTCTGATTTAACATTGGCGTGTTGCATTAACGACAGGATTTGCAATTCCAACCGTGAGTTTGGCACAAGTCCGACTGCAATCGCATCAAGAACATTTTGTGCGTTAAATTCGCGTAAAACACCTTTTTCACTAAAATTATAATCTCCCAGCAGCTTGGCTCTGGGTGTCAAACTCTTGTAGTGGTCTTTTATTTTTACGAAGTATGTATGAATGCGTTCATCAATATAGTTCGGATCGGGGTAATAGACCTCCCCTTTTGTCAACAGCGCGTCACTTTCCGATATCAGGCCTGTATAGGTCTTTATAAATTTTTTGGTTTTTGTTGCCGTAGTTTTGCTTGTTTCTATTACAGAAATATAATTGATCGACGGTGCTTCAAGCATGTGCCCAGACCATTGACGTCCGTCAATATTATCGCCGTTACGACTAACAGTATTACCGATCCCGCGAATGATACCGTCATGCAAATAGACATAAAGCCGTCCCTTATCATCTACGCGATAGGGCAGTATCTCTGCAATTTCCTTATCACGTGTGACAATATCAAGGATATTGCCGTCGGTTTCATTACGCAAGGTTTTGATTTCCAAGTTGCCGACTTCCTCTTGCGTCAGGCGGCGCTCTTTAACGCTCAAGCTGGAATTTTCAGGACGTTTGCGTGATACGGAAATGAAGCTTGTTGGCGGATCACCAAGAGCTTCGCCATTTATTTGCATCAGGCGGAAGTGCCCTTCAAAATTCTTGCGGATATAATCATCATCCCAATGCGGGGCAGAATAGAGCACCTGCACCCCCAAAGAATAAAGCTCCTTGCGGAAGTCATCGACCGTGAAATAAGTAAACTCAAAGGGCAGCCGTTTTTCCCAGATATCCCGATTATCTTTGCGCATAATGAACTCATAGGCCCATTTATACGGCAGACGGAAAAGGCGTGTACGGGGAAAACGCGGCGGCAGCTCTTCTAAAAAGAATCCGCCACAACCGGGATTTTGCTTGGGCTGGGCTTGCTCGGAATACCATACCAGCAGATCAGCTTCAGATAGCTTCGATAGTTCCTTACCTTCGCTGGGGCGGTCATGCATCTCCATAAGCACGAATTCGCTTTCAGACGGCTTGGTATAATCCTGAATAAACATGATCCCGTCATTTTTAAGCATGGCGAATTGTTTGCGCAACGTATCGCTGATAATGCGCGAATTATAACGAGCGTTGGAATAAACCTGATGCAAGGTGAAGGAGTTAATAATCGCATCCAGTGATCTTACTTTGAACATCTCACCGGAGATGTCACCCATTTTAAATTTCAGATTACCCAACTGGTATTTTTTAGTAGCTTCGCGAATAGTTTTTTTACTTTTATCCACGCCAATAAAGGTCATAGCCGGATTAAGCACGGCCATCGCATATGTAAGCTGTCCATCTTCACAACCCAGATGTGCCACGTGTGCGCCGGTTTTTAGCAATATATGTGACAGGGTAAACCACGCCTGACGGACAATCACGTAAGGGACATCCTTCAGCAAGGCGTTGCGCTCTTCGATGTAGCTTATCTCACTTTTTCCATCGGTTGGCGCATTTTCATCTTGGTTACCGGAATCTGGTGCCATATCTCTTTTTTAACCCTTGGGAGCACTGATGTCCTTATTCCCATTTACAGTGCTGCATTATACCGCTTTTTATAATTATTTCATAGAGCTAGGTTCTGACCCTAAACCCTAATTCTGCATCATATATCGAGACGGTGATAATATGCAAAAATATTATTGGAAAAATACCGAACCAGGCTTACTTTAGAATTTATGAATCATATGCCAGTTTATACTCAAACTCTGGATTTGGCACGTAAGGGGCTGAATATTATTCTCCCGCCACGTTGTCCTGTTACAGGAGAAAGCGTCGATAATCAGGGTATGCTATCAGGCAGAGCATGGCGCTCTCTTAATTTTATAGCCGCGCCGTTTTGTAATCGTTGCGGAATGCCGTTTTCTTTTGACCGTCAAGGGGAAACGCAAAGCCGGGAAGAGAGTGCAGAGCTATGTATGGGCTGTCTTGAGAAAGCACCACCTTATGATTCCGCACGCGCAGCGCTTATTTATGATGAGACAAGTCGCGTTCTGATTTTAGGGTTTAAGCACGGAGATAAAATACACATGGTGCAAAATTTTGCACCATGGCTGCAAAGCGCAGGAAGAGAATTTCTATCAAGAGCCGAGGTGTTTATTCCTGTACCGCTCCATTACAGCCGTCTGATAGCCCGGCGCTATAATCAGGCTGTAATACTGGCAAAAGGGCTGGAAAAAATAACAGGCATAAACGCTATTCCCGATGCCTTGATACGCACGCGGGCAACACCGTCTCAGGGTCGTCTAAGTTTCAATGAGCGGCGAAAAAATGTCCGCAAAGCTTTTTCGCTTAGAGAAAACTACAAAACCAAAATAAAGGGTAAAACCCTTGTTTTAATCGATGATGTCTATACGACCGGCGCAACGGTTAAAGAATGTACAAAAGTGCTGAAGTCGGAAGGGGCTAAGGCCGTACATGTTCTAACCATTGCGCGTGTAGCAAGAGAAGATTTTTAGGATATAAAAGTTATGGGTTTAGACCCTAAGTGAAAAAGACGAAGGAGCCGCTGGATAAAAACAAAAAAGCATGATTAACTCGCGAAAGTAATAATAACGATCTGATAAGGGTAAACAACATATGACAGCACCAATTCTGAAAGTAGCTTGTGTACAAATGAACAGTAGCGCCGATATTGAAGGCAACATCGATAAGGCCGATGCTTATATCCGCGAGGCTGCCGGGCAGGGTGTACAGTTAGTGGCAACGCCGGAAAACACCTGCTACATGATATATCCCTTGTCAAAGAAACGTGACACCACACCAAAAGAGCAGGATCATCCCGGTCTGCCGAAATTTTCTGCTCTGGCCAAAGAGCTTGGTATTACACTTCTGATCGGTTCTATTTGCGTATGTAATGAAGAGGACAAGCTCATAAACCGAAGCTACCTTTTTAATGCGAAAGGAGAAGTGCAGGCCAAATATGACAAGATTCACCTTTTTGATGCTAATTTGCCAAATGGTGAGGTTTACAGGGAAAGTGACAACGTGACATCTGGCAATGAAGCGGTTGTATCACGCATTAATGATCATTTCGTCGCCGGTATGTCTGTTTGTTATGATTTACGCTTTGCGTATCTTTACCGTACTCTGGCTCATGAAGGAGCAAACCTGATGTTCATCCCTTCAGCTTTTACAGTTCCGACGGGAAAGGCGCATTGGGAAGTTCTCCAGCGTGCCCGTGCGATTGAAACAGGCAGCTTTGTGATTTCACCTGCGCAGGTTGGCACGCATGAAGGAAACCGCATGACTCATGGCCACTCTATGATTGTCAGTCCTTGGGGAAAAATATTGGCGCAAAAAGAAGAGGGCGAAGGGATCATTATGGCGAATCTTGATGTTTCCGAAGTGGGCAAGGCGCGTATGGCGCTTCCATCACTGTCGCATGATCGTGAATATAGCATTAAGAAGTAGCTTTAAGCCAAGTCTCCTATACCGACATCCAGTGCATCGGCGATTGATTTCATGGCACGCAGCGAGCCGTCTTTTTTGCCTGTCTCAATCTCAGTAAGATACGGGCGCGAAATCCCGGATTTTTTTGCAAGATCAGCCTGCGTCATCCCGCGATATTTGCGCACAATTTTTATCGGATGAGCCTGCCGCGCAGAAATCTCATCCAAAACAGAGTCAGGAAGTTGGGCATCATTGCTACCGCTTGTCATTTTGCGGTAGTCGTGCAACGGAACCAAAATATAAGGCTTCCCCTGAATGTGCAAAAGATCGTACTTCATCCTTTTTCACCTTAAAAATCTTTTTCTCACGTGGAAGCGCACGCAGCATTTTAGCAGCAATGTCAGGAAAGTATAGGGCGAAGCGCAATAAAAATGCTAAAATCTTTTTGTTAGAGTTACGGAGCCGAAAATACTTTCTTCATTCTGACACTTAAACTCTTTGGAGCGCACATTAAATGTATAAGATAGTCGGTAGTCATCATAGAAAAAAGAAAGCCCGGTACTTAAATCTCCGACAAAATATTCTTTATTGACGCTGTGAGAACTGGAAAAACTATTGCCGTCCAGAAAAATATCCCGCCCGACAATTCGTCCATCTATTCCTGCAAAAACCTGCCAGTTAAATTTGTGATCTTGCGAAAGGAATATGCCGGTGCCCGGAATAGCAGGGCGGACGCGTGGCGGTGTATCCAGAAGGGGATCTGACCCGAAAATCAGTGTAGCGCCAGTGCTAATATTCGAGCGTATATTCCCAATGGAAACGGAAATATTTGGCTCAAGCCGTGCGTGTACAGACCCGAATCTCTCTTCCCACTCAAAAGGAAAACGTCGCTGCCAAGACAAAACCAGCCCCGGCTCAAAATCAAGCTGATTGTCCCATCCTTGCGGAATGGGAGAATCGCTTATGTATTTGTGCACAAACTTTTGTGTTTGCTTACCAAGGGCTTCGGGACCGATAACACCTAATGTAAATTCCAGCTCATCTATATGGGAAAGCGTATTATTTGCTCTGTAAGAAGGGGTTGCCAGCCCAACGGAGCCATACAGAAAAGCTGCCCAAGGCCTGTCATCTGCGGGTTGTTCGCGCAAGTTAATATCTGCGGGTGTATAAAGATTCTGCCCGAATGTAAAAAAAGTATAAGTATTGCCATTCAGATCAAAAGTTGGGATTTTATCGGCCAGTTTGTCAATTCCCGGCGGAACCTCAAAGCGTGAATCAAACAATGTAACGCGTACCCCACTGGTATAATAGCGATCGGAATCTCCGCCCAGCATGTCATTTTCATGTGAGATGCTTAGATACCGCTTGTTATCGCTAATATCTTGTCCAAGAACAGCTTGAAAAGGAAATAGACAGGATAGAAAAAACAGTAAATGCGGGGTTACATTTTTTAATAACATAGTTATGATCTTCTCTTGTTTGACAAAGTTTTACCATCAGGGGGAATTTATGGCCATATCTAACTATTATGAATATGAGCCTCAAGATGGGGAAGTTGAATCTCTGGTTGTTATGCTTCACGGCGTAGGATCAAACGGGCGCGACCTGATCTCATTGGCACCGATGCTGGCTAGCGGCCTGCCCGGAACTAAATTTATATCGCCGGACGCGCCATATTCCTGTGATATGATGCCGCCGGGTTATCCGGATTCATATCAATGGTTTTCACTCAAGACATATGATCAGCCTTTTCTTCTTGCCGGTGTTAAGAGTGTCTTTCCGCTGGTTGAGGAATTCCTCGAAACGCTGATAAAACAATATAACATTCCCTATAACAAGCTGGCCTTGCTTGGCTTCTCACAGGGCACTATGACCAGTTTATATACAGCACCGCGCCTGAAAGAAACTATAGCTGGTATTCTTGGTTATTCCGGTGCGCTTCTCTGGGATGCTGAAACCAAAGCTGAAGAGCTAAACCGTATGCCAATCCGTCTGATTCATGGCCAGTCTGATGACGTGGTTCCTGTTGGATCATGGCATAGCGCAATGGAAGTATTGAAGGCTCATGACTATGAGGTTGACGGCCATACAACGCCCGGTTTGACACATTCCATAGATCAGGAAGGAATAGATAGCGGGCTGTCGTTTCTACAAAAGATCCTTTCATGATGTCAAAGACAGAATACCACGGCTTTAGCCGTGGATGAATGAGCCTTAAAGCGGGTGTCCGAGATCCATACCGCCATATTTTGAGCGCCACTTGTAAAAACTTGTATTGCTCATGCCGCGCTCGCTGCATAATTTCACAATAGAAACGCTGCTCTTTGCTTATTTCAAGATCTTTACTATCTGACCTTCACTGAATTTGTTCTTCCTCATCGTAAAATTTCCTTCCTTGAAAAATAATAGAAAATTTTACCTCAAAAGGCTCTTATTTTAATGGGGGGATTACCATTCGGCTGGAATTGCGTTGTATCCAATCCTTTTATTCCTAAGAATTAATCTCCTGCATCTGGACGCAAATGTGGCTCTGCATTTTTTTTAATATATAGAAATGCTTCATTATAAAACTCATTAAATTTTCTAATGACTTCCGCCAAACTAAGATTATAGAATTTCACACCATTCTCTAGATTATTGTGGTGGATATTGAGAACTGGAACACACGGCTCGTCTTGTCCTGTAACAGTTTGATCAGAGTTTATGAAGGAGTGCTTATATGCATTCGTGACCTTATTGAAAAGATCTAACCAATCGAAAAAAGCAGAGAATATGTCTCCAAATTCTTTAATATCAGAAGCAATTTGATTTCTCGTATTGAGAAGCGAGCCAATACTTCCTATTTTAATCTCTTTCGGGTATTCTCCATTTTTACGAAACATATAAACCAGATATGCAAGACTAATGGTCTCATCCATTGTCACTCTCAAAAAATAAGTAATTTCTTCTATATAAAGTAAATGCGCTGCTGGATTGTGAAAGGGATCAAAATCACTTGATACAGCTTCATTCCAATCTTGATAGACAAATTGGAGTTTTCGATTTACGTGATCTAGACGAGCCACAATTTTCATGTGCTTTAAAGCCATATTACCAAAAGGTGTGCTCGAAGGAAGCGGCAATAGAAGTGTTGCACTCATAAATTCATCTGGTTTTTTTCCATTCTCAACCAAAGGGGTTTTCATCTTTAATACCTCCACCTATCCAACTTTAGGGGCTGACATCTATTACATTGTTCTTTGAGGATAATTTTCAGGCCGTCCAGAAGCTGTTTTGGTGAGCCTTCATTAAATTTCTATTCGCATTCTTTTACGAAATGCCCTTGGGCGAGAATAATTCAAAATTTTGTTTTGGGATACCATTATATTTTCGCAGGCGTCTTTTGGCTTGGCTCCACCTGTGCCCTTGAGTAAAAATTCTCAATACTATAAAATACGTAAATTCAGGTACATTCAATGCTTTACGTACATCACTGACTCCTAAACGTATTTAAAGTCAGGTGCCAGCCCCTTTATTTTTTAAGAAAAAGAATAGTTATGGTACAATAATGCGGGAATCTTAAAACATGCTTTCGCATGCTGTGTTGCCATAAACAAGAACGGACTTAGGGTCTAAACCCACAGCTTTTA
>JAGLKL010000001.1 GCA_023141075.1 Alphaproteobacteria bacterium | reverse complement strand
TTCTACCGAGCCGGCATCTGCCATATATTCGCGCTGGCGCGATAGAGCAAAGCGCATGAGAAGGCTAGCCATATAGCCTAGCCACAGCACAACAGCAATAATAATCATCGCAATAACAATCCCGCCGCTATTACGTCCACGGCGGCCTCGTGAATAGAACATTGTATAACGGAGATTGCTCCAGACTAACTGAGCAAGAAATCCAAACAGGCCGGTGAAAATGATTGTGATAATAAGCAAACGCACATCGCGATTGAGAATATGAGTGAGTTCATGTCCCAAAACGGACTCAAGTTCGTCTTTGGCAAGAGAATTCATAAGTCCGCGCGTAATTGTAATAGAGTATGTCTTTTCATTGACTCCACTGGCAAAAGCGTTACGAGCGTGGGTTTCTATTATCTCTAGTTTGGGTATGCTTATGCCGCGTGAGATACACAAATTTTCCAGCAAATTATATAGTTCCGGCTCATCCTTTCGGGTAATGGGATGCGAGTGGGAGAGCTTGCGAATCATTCTTGTGTGAAAAAACCATGCTATCACAAACCATATGGCAACCGCCGTGATAATGAGGGGTGCGTATTCAATAGCAACCGCATTAGCAAAACCGATAGAAGCGCTCGGATTTATGCTCGCGGTACTAGAGGGCGCATAAGACACACTCGATGACATCGACATGCTCAGTGCCAAGCTCCCCAGCCAGAATACGCCCATCAACAATACCGGATAAAATGCGAGCAGCATTATGCTACGCGTATTATTGCGCCAGATATGGCTGTTCAATCCGATGGCGTGCGTAGTCATGGCTATATTTATAAATCAGGTTAAAATTTCACTTCCGGGGCTTGCTGAACGGCCTCAGCATGAGCTTCATCCAATTCAAAGAATTCCTCCTTATCGAAACCGAGGTTCTTTGCAATCAGCACTGCGGGAAATTGTTCCGTAGCCGTATTATATTCTGCCGTTGCATTGTTAAAGAAGCGCCGTGCAGCGGAAATTTTGTTTTCGATATCCGAAAGCTCCCTCATTAAAGTCTGGAAATTCTGATCAGCCTTGAGATCGGGATAATTCTCAGCCACTGCCAATAAGCCCATCAAAGCACCACCCAGCACGTTTTCTGCTGCTACACGTTCGCCGGTTGCGCCTTTGGCCGCTCCGACTTGCGCACGAGCCTGCGTAACATTTTCAAACACTTGTTTCTCGTGTGCTGCATAACCTTTTACACTTTCCACAAGCTGGGGCACCAGATTAAAACGTTGCTTTAATTGCACATCAATGTCAGAAAACGCGTTCTCACGCGACTGTCTGAGCGCAACAAGGCGGTTGTACAGCAACACAAACAAGCCGACGACAACACCTAAAATAAGTAAGATTGTCCAAAATCCCATAATTATTTCCTTTTCCTCTTATTTAGCCTGAGCTATCTTAAAATGAAGAATCACTTTTGTCTCTAAGTTTTATTTGTTATTTATTACCAGTAGCTTTTAATCATGCCCTTGCTTACCTCAACAGACTTTGCCAGCGCCAGTGCCAGCGGAACCGACTGGCGGGATACATCTAAGGCCGTGCTGGAGAAGCTTGATTCTATTCGCACAGAAGATGACGGGTTTAATTTTGGATTTTTGTATATCTCAGATTATCTGGCCGATGACGCAACCAGTATTTATAATTTGTTCCGTTCGGTGCTTAAGATCGATAACTGGATCGGTTCTATTGGAATGGGTGTGATCGGCACGCAGGAGTCTCTGGTTGATCAGCCAGCTATATCGGCCATGATCGGGCGTTTTCCTGAGGAGTCTTTTTGTATCTTTCCCAAAAATAATCGTGAAACCGATACGGAGTTTGTAAAATCGGAAGAAGCGGAAGAAACGGAAGAAGAGGCAGAGAGAATAGACACCGGTTATCTGGAAGAAGATCTTGAGAAACAAGGCCCGCGTTATTTATCGGAAGACGTAGTCCAGCAATGGCTGATTGAGCATACCCCAATGTTGGGCGTGGTACATATTGACCCGCTCGCACCACATAATCCTCAGGATTTCCTGTCCGATTTGGAACGTAGCACGAATTGTTTTTTTGTCGGCGGGTTGACCTCTTCGCGATCCCATCACCTTCAAATCGCTGACGGTGTGTGTAGCAACTCTCTGTGCGGCGCGTTTTTTTCCGATAATGTGCCTGTAGCTACTGTTCTATCACAAGGCTGTGCCCCTGTCGGAGAGTTTCACATTGTAACCAAGGCCGATAATAACGTTATTTTAGAGATGGATGATGAGCGTGCGCTTGACGTGCTGCAAAGTGATCTTCGTAAACTGGCCTGTAAAAAAACCGGGAAAGACGAGCAGAGCTTTGCCGGCTCATTTGATGTGATTGAATCCAGCGATAAAATACCCCCGGAGTTTATGAGTTTGTTCCGCGGACAAATCCATGCCGCATTGCCTTTGAACCAGTCCGACCAAAATGATTTTCTGGTGCGTAATATCGAGGGCATTGATGTGAATGAAGGTTCCATCGCACTTGGAGAAACCGTGCAGACAGGACAACGCATATTTTTTGTTGAGCGTGATGAAAAAAATATCTCCAGCGATTTATCCAAAGCCCTTATAACTTTGCATAATCGGGTTATGGCTGATCGCGGCACGTTTGAGCCTAAAGGCGCTTTGTATATTTCATGTATTGCACGTGGTTTTGCGCAAAATCCTGCTGTAGCGGCAGATGAGATTGCTCTTATCCGCGACATTATCGGTGATATCCCGCTTTGCGGCTTTTACGCCGGTGGAGAGATTAATAACGCCCGCTTTTACAGCTATGCCGGTGTCATTACACTGTTTTTCTAAGCTCTCTTGCATAATGCAAACCCTTTTAAGTGTAGCCGTTTTTCTTACAGGAACGACCTGAGTAATATGTTTTTGAGATTCTCAAGATGACAAGAGTAAAGCCGCAAAAATTCTAATTTCAAAAGTTATTGTACTTACCTTCTAATATCGCTATGTTTGGGCGGTCATTAGAACATGGCGATCTAATAATATACAAAACGTAATGACGTCCGAGGTTATTATTTATGACTTACAGAATTATGCTTTACAGACTTTTTAGAAAATTCCTGTCCCTTTGCGCCGGAATAGCAATCTTGTCTTTTGCCGGGAATCCTGTCTTTGCACAAAATAGCAACGATACTTTGCTGCCGAAAATGCCGGATCCGATACAAAATCTGGCTAATGAGGGCGCACAAATCCGCTTTTTGGGAAAAGATAACGGGGTTGACGGATGGATTGCTATTAAAAACGGGCAGGAACAGTATTTCTATGTTTTGCCAAATGGCAGCTTTCTTAGCGGCATTTTGTTTGATGTTAAGGGCAAAGCCGTGACCGTTAATCAGGTAAGGCGTTTGCGCGAACAAAGTGGGGAATTGCTTGACTCGTTGGCCGCTGATGTGCCCCCGATGCCCACTCATGTACAAGAAGCGGGTAAAGCAGATAGATATGAGTTCAAAACTCCTTCCGAACAGCTTTATTTTGATCTGGAAAATAGTAACTGGCTGCCCGTGGGACAAGCCGGTACACCACTGTTTTACAGTTTTATCGATATACAATGCTCTCATTGCTACAATATGATGGTTGCGCTTAAACCTTATATTGAAAGCGGCAAGGTACAAGTGCGTATAATTCCCGTCGGTTTTCGTGACGAAACACAGGCACAGGCAGCTTATATGTTAGCGGCGCCTGCTCCCGTAGATTTGTTCTGGCGTTATCTTGAAGGCGATAAAGAAGCCTTACCGGCTTCTCCTGAGATCAGTAAACAAGGCATACAACGCAATTTGTCCGTTATGCAATCATGGAAACTGAGCGTTACCCCGCTTATTGCCTATCGCGGAAAAGATGGCAAAGTGAAGATTATCCGCGGTATGCCCAAAGATCTTAAAGGTCTGATTGCAGATCTG
Organism: Alphaproteobacteria bacterium; assembly: GCA_023141075.1. GTDB lineage: Bacteria > Pseudomonadota > Alphaproteobacteria > Micavibrionales > Micavibrionaceae > UBA1672. Next base: position 29,260 of record JAGLKL010000001.1, on the reverse strand, counting down.
GGAGTGCGCTCTTAAATCGCTGGGTGTTTATAGATTATTTTGAAGAAATGGGAATACGCAAATGAAGCGCGCAGAACTTCTAACCGTAATAATGCATGATATCGGATTGCCTGTTATTGAGGGTGTCATTCAGGTTGCCCTGAACGAGCCGGAAGAAAAGGTCATTGAAGATGTGACCCGTTTGTTGCGTCAGACTATCGATAACGCCGATGATATTCGCGGCCTTCTGGATTTGATTGAAGAAGAAGAAAAAGACGTATCAGTACGCCTTAACCTTGCGACGCTGTCCTGTCACATTATCGCCGCCCATTATAAACGTTCAGGAAGCTTGCCTACTCAAGCAGAGCTTAAGCGTACAGTCGGCTCGGTTGACAAGCTCTTAACATTTTCCGAGAACTACATTCCTATGGAGCGTCTGGAAGGAGTATTCCCGGAGAATATCCGCGGCCTTTCGCCATTATCGCGAACTGTGGCTAATCTTGTTTACCTTAAATATTATGTACCGCTTGTTGATGCCGTAGCAGATTTCTCCTATGGGCAGGATGAAGCGCGGATGATACAAGACGTGTCAGAAAAGCTGCGCACAAAAGCCTCTGAAATTACTCATGCATTAATGGGAACGGAGCTATCAGTAGCGGAACAAAAATCGAGTGAACTCCTTATTTTGAGTAGTCTTATCCCGCTTTATTGTTCGTGTCACATTCGCGAGAAAAACCGTATAATGGCGCTGGATGAAGATGTACGCGCTGAGGAAGATAACAAGACCCAGATTGAAAACATCTGGTTGTTGTTTGAAAAACGCCTGAGCATGCTTACCGTTTTGGGCAAACATATTATGCCAAATCATTTCACAGATGAGGATATTGCCAAGATCGAGAACTTATTTACTGATGGATCCGGGCTTGTAGATGTGGCTTCCGCGCCGGATAAACCGCTCGCCGAAGCTGCAACAGAAGAAAATGCGACTGTGCCGGATATTCAGAAAGAGGCTGAAGAAGAAAAACCTCAACAAACCTCAACAAAATCCAGCCCCATGGGATTCTTTTCAGGCAATGAGGAAGAAAAAGAGGATAAAGAGCCTTCCGGCGAAGAGGCAGCGATGTTAAGCGCGACAAGACCGACTTCTTCTGCACCTGTTGATAAAGAGCCTTCTGGAGGAGAGGACGCGATGTTAAGTGCGACAAGACCGGCTTCTTCCGCACCTGTTGATGAAGAACCTCAACAAGGACAATCTGCCCCGCCCGCTGATGAAAAGGATGAGGAAGATGGGGAAGATGAGAAAGAAAAGTCTTCCGGTAATGCCGGAAGCCCTATGTCTTTCTTCTCTTCTGATTGATTTTGTATAAAGCATGCTGCCTTTCCTCAAGCCTTTTTGTATTACATAGTAGACTTGTATATTCTAAGGCATTGTGGGTTTAGACCCTAGTAGGAAGTGATCTCATGGGAACAAAAATTCTGGCTGCATGCATTATGATGGCCGCTCAAGCACACGATGTCCCCCCTGCCTTACTGGCCGGGATATACCGCGCTGAAGGCGGAAAATCCGGGCAGGAAGTCGCTAACACGAATGGAAGCTATGATCTAGGTCCTATGCAAATTAATACAATCTGGCTACCGGAACTGGCTCGGCAATGGGGAATCAGCGAAGAAAAGGCCAAACAAGTGGTTCGTGACGACACTTGTGCCAATGTTGATGTTGCTGCCTGGATTTTGCGTCAGCACTTAAATGAGACCCATGATTTAGCAAAAGCACTTGAACATTATCATTCGCGAACCCCCGAATATGGAAAAAAATACAAAAAACGTGTTATTAATGAGATGAAGAGATATGGGCTGTTGAAAACTCGGCGTTGAATTCCCCTAGGTCAAGCTCAGTACGACATAGCACGGTTTTGTGCAGTTCAAAATTACCTCAATACAAGCTGTTTATATGTTTGTGGATCAATAAAAATACGCAAAGATATTCATAATTTTATCTATATTTCTTGATTTGCTTCGAAATATTGTCTAGTATTTCTAGCAGACTAGTTTGTCTTCGTATTAGGGTTTTAAATTATTATGTCTCGTAACTTTCTTATCTTACCATTGTTATGTGGTTTGGCGTTAATTTCTGGTTGTTCTCTCGACACATCAAATGCGTTTAGTGCAGGTAGTCCGCAAATTGTGGCTTCTCCTGACAGTGTTTCTGTAATGCTGGCAGAATCTGCTGACCGTGCATCATTGGCTCTGGAAACGCTGGCTGCAGTTGAACAAGCCCGCACACCAGCCACTTCAATGTCCCCTCTCGGCAATGTTCCGCAAGAGTTGCGCCGTACAATCACTGTAAACTGGGTCGGTCCGATAGAACCGATTGCCAAAACTTTGACTGATCGTGCCGGATACAGTTTCCTTGTCTTGGGTAATGAACCTTCCGTTCCTGTTGTTGTTTCTGTTGATGCAGAAAACTCCCGAGTTGTTGATGTTTTGCGTGACATCGGCCTACAGCTTGGTAATCGCGGTGATGTAAAAGTCGATGCCAAATCCCGTATGGTTGAAATTTACTATGTTCCCAATGCCGGGGTTGGTGGTTAAAAAAGGTTTTTAAAGGGTTTTAGATCATGCGTTTTCTTCTGACATCGGGCATTTGCTCACTTATCGGATTGTCGTTTATCGTCGGCGCACCCGGGTATTCTTATGCCGGAAAGTATAAACTTCCAACCGATAACGATGCGCCTTTGACGACTTCAGAAGAAGAGCCTGTAGAGCTTCGCGCTCTGATAAAATATGAACCCATCGGAGGCGTTGACGAGAGTGATGACAGCCTGCCCATAGATATTCGTATGGATGCTATTAAGGAAGCAGCAACATCTTTCGGAGCACGTGGCGGTTTGGCCAAGCGCACTTATGAAATCCGCGATGAACTTAGCACTAAAACACGCTACCTTGACCGTGTTTATGATTTTGCCCAGCTTTTGATGGCTGCACCATCCGGTTTTATGATCGAGCCTCCGATTATTACCGAATCAATGAATGCGATGCTTATTGATGTAGACGGACAAACTGCGGCTGTCTCCGATAAAATTTATAATATTATCCGCAACGCACGCATCGTTTCGGCTCCTAGAATATGGCGTCAGTATCTGGAACGCGAATGGGGTGAAGTGATGCCGCCACCTGATATCCTGACCCCACGTGATGCTGAGGAACGCAGAATATGGGGACAGCATGTGCGTAAAGGATGGAAATTTGGTTATGAACAAGCCGATGATATATTTAAAGATGATCTTGCGCGTTTAGAATCTGATTATCAAGGTATGATCAGATACAAGATGTTACTTGCGCAAGGTATGATTTCCCCACCCTATGCACTACAAGTTGATCGCGGTATTACCGGTGGCGGCGATGAAATGCGTATTGGCGATCGCGCCGTCCAAATCACTGGTGTTCCTGAGCTGATGACTGGAGCAGATACATGGAAGCCCGCAAGCCGGTAAGTCTTGTAAAAGCCGAGGATTCTAGCGCCCAAACCTGGCCAAATGAACCGCAAAGATTTACAACCGATGACGTCGATGAGTTTCTTCTCTGGTGTGTCAAACAAAACGCGTCTGATATTACGATCCAATCCGAGCGCCCGGTTTATAGTGAAATCGGCGGTGATCTTTATCCGGCGACCTTCCGTAAATTAGATGCCGCTGATATGTCCGTATTTTTGGAAAGGCTCTATGGCGCTGAGGCGCGGGCTCGTTTGGCTTCAGGTAGAGACTTAGACGTTTCCTATGAACTTCGCCCCGACCGTTATGTCCGTATTCGCTTTCGTGTGAATATCACAGCGATTTTGGTCAAAGGGCGCGATGGTGCACAGATCACTATGCGTAGTCTTCCCAGTGAACCGCCGACCATGAAAGATCTGAATATTGAGGAAGAAATCTGTGATAATTGGGCACCGCGCCAAGGACTTGTTATTATAACAGGCCCGACAGGCTCCGGTAAAACCACGTTGCTGGCAGCAGGCAACCGCATGCTATTGGAACGTCCGCGCGGCTGCGGTAAAATGCTGACTTACGAAGCGCCTATCGAGTATGTGTATGACACGATCCAAAGTCCGCGCTCGCTGGTCTCGCAAACAGAAATTCCGCGTCACCTGCCTGATTTTGCGCATGGCGTACGTAATGCCTTACGCCGTAAGCCTGAAATCATCTTGGTCGGAGAGGCTCGTGACCGTGAAACCATCAACGCCGCGATTGAAGCGGCACAAACCGGGCATGCCGTGTATACAACTACTCACACGCTTGGTGTTGCTAACACAGTACAACGGATGCTCTCGACTTATGAAATGGATGAACGTGAAGAACGCGCCGTTGCTTTGATGGAAACCTTGCGCCTTATTGTCACACAAGCCCTTGTCCAGCGCATAGGCGGAGGACGTTGCGGTGTGCGCGAATGGATGAAGTTTCCTGATGAGGTGCGCGAGAAACTCATGGACATGCATTTTACCAAATGGCCGAACGAAATTCAGCGCTTTATTCCCCAATATGGGCGAACCATGGAAAAATCCGCCGCCCTCGCTTTTGATGACGGATTGGTCGACCGACGAGCCTATTTGATGCTGTCTTCGAGCACGGGTGCTTAGGTAGTGCCGTCACATATTATAGTAGTTCCACTTAAGAATAATACATTTTGCTTGAGGAATTTTCTTGATTATCTTCGCATAATTTTATCACCGTAGCTACGGCTATGCTCAGGGTCTAAACTCACAGCTTTTATCCATTCTGCGCTAGGCAAATTATTATCTTTTTTGACTCTTGAATATGCTGTGCCATGTCCTGCGTGCCAGAAAATTGATTCTTTTTCTGTAAAATGAAAAAGAATTGTACGTAATACGTGACTACACTACCTAATCTTTTTTCTTTCCTTGATATTCTTAAGAACCGATTGTATTAATTGTTAACGCTTCATTAACAATTACAGCATTATACTGCCCTTAGGCGGTGTAAAAACAAAGCTTTGAGGTAATAAAGATTTATGGTTAAAGAAATTGAAAACATTGAAGCCAAACTGAACTGGCACTGGCGTGATACCATGCGTACCATCCGGTTTATGAGTTTTGATGCACGCGTGGCTTTCCTGATTCCCGTGTGGCTTTTATATCTTAGATGGTCGACCATTATTCTCTCCATTATGGTTTTCTACGTTTTTAATTTTCTTGAAAATAAAGGTCTGACCTTCCCTTCCGCTATAAGGGCACTTCGTTGCTGGCTCATCGGGAGTTCCCGTCCGAGCACCATTGGCTTTAGATTGCATGAATTTGTCGATTACGGACAATAAAACAGGGCTGCTTTTTCGAATTTTACAGCTCTCCAGCATGAAAATAAGTGCGCATGGCCTTAACATAGCGTCATAAAATGACTTAACTCTTGAATTATGCCTTGTACAAAGATATCCTTCTATGGCTGGTTGTGCCTCACGAGGCATATGGTTTTCTTGGGAATGCTGTGCGCATTGTCACTCCGTTAGGGAATTAGATAAAATGTGTTCAAAATATAACCGCTTACTTCTTTCGACATGTATTTCAATTTTTGCTTTTGGTACATTTACAAACAACCCGGCACATGCGGAGTTTAAATGGACGCCGCCTGACGAGCCCGATTATGTGGAAGATGCGGGTCCGGATGTTTTCATAGTTGATGATGAGGCCATGTCTTCGGACGTGGCTCTCGATAGTGCGTTGCCGGAATATTATGACATCCGGCTTGAAGAAATTGTTTTTGAGGATGAACCTCCCATTGAGGTTAAAATACTTGAGCAAGATACAGACCGGGATGGTGAAAAATCTGTCGAAATCAAAACAATCAATTTCTCAGATAAGAAAGAAGAGGCTGTTGAGACCGAAGCGCCTCAAAACAAAGTCGGCTCTCTTGTCCTTGACCCCTATCCTCTGAAAGATGATGGATCGGTGAAAGATGATGGATCAGCATCTGAGGAAGAAGACCGGCAGGTTGATGTACAAATGCATTCGCCGCCGGTCAGTGTAGGTGTTTCTTATGAGGTTATAGAAGGCTTTGGTATGAAAATACCTTTGGCCTTGGCGCTTAGCCAGATTGTTCCGGCGAAGTATGCCTATTCTTTCAGTGACAGTGTCAATCTTGGGGCTCGTGTATCATGGGAGGGCGGAAAACCGTGGAATGAGGTTCTAAATGATGCGCTTTCGCCGCTTGGGATAAAGGCCGTCATACATGATAAAAAGGTAGTCCTGAAGACTGACACTGAAAATTCTGAACAAGCCGCTGCCCCTCAGGCGGCGCAAAAAAAAAATGAATTTTCGGAGCCTATAAAAAAACTTGCCGTAGCAGAGCTTGGAGAAGACGGCGCGAGAGAACTTGCCGTTTCGCCTGAACAGGCTATGAGCGCCGCTCTTGAGGAAAAGACCCCTTCGATAGAAGGAGAGGCTTTTTTTATTGAGGAAATTATCGATGCAGAAGAAATGCCGGAAGTAATAGTGAGCAGCGAAAGTATTCTTTCTGCTCCCACAACAACCAATTCTGTTGTCCTCGACAAAACAGCTACCGGCAGTGAAATAGCAGATAATGATAATACAGTTTCTGCTTTGGTTGATGATTTGATGAAACCGGAAGAGGCTAATCCATTTGAAAAAAGTGCTACGGATGAGATAGTGCTGTCTGATTCTAAGGATTCCGCTATGAAAACGGTAAGCGACGGAGAGGCCACCAGCGCTCCGCTTTCCGTCCCTTTAGTTGAGGAAGAGGAAGCCTCCGTTTCGCAAGTAAACGAAATTATCCCGGATTATTCTTCTATGGGCAATGCCGAGGATCAAATCACTATTTCTTCTGATGTGTCTAAAGAAGATGTGGTAGAAGCGCCGGAGCAAGTCTCTCATTACCTCGAAAAGCCGAGTAACAAAATCCGTATCTGGCAAGCCAAAAGCAAATCCGGCTTGCAGACGATAATCGAAGAGTGGAGTGCAAAAGAACGCGTGCCCTTGGCTTGGAAAGCAACAAAAGAATATGCCCTCGATTATGATGTCTTTATTAGCGGAACGTATAAAAATGCTGTTGATATCTTGTTTAAGAAAGGGCTGAAACGCGCTCCGGAATATGTACTAAGCGAGACGCCTTATGGCCTCTCTGTGCAAAAAGAAGAAGACTAGATAAAATAGCGCTTTACTGTCTAATTTGGGAACGCTGCATTTCTTCAAGCAGACCTGAGTTGATTTCAGAAACTTTGTCATAAAGAGTGTTTTCGATCAATGTTGCGGTAAGCATTTCCCGGCGTAGCAATGACTCAAAGCGGTCACGTTGATTCATAAGCAAAATAGCATCCATTGCTGCACCGATTCGTTTAACATTGGTTGGTTTATCGTACAAATTGACATAGAAATTCGGGTTCTGATATATCTTTTTGGTAAGAACCTCCATTTGTGCGTAATAGCTTGGACGCTCGCCCAGTATTTTATCGATATCTACTGTAGCCAAACCAAATTCATCGCGTAGCATGGCCTTCATATATGCCCATCCTGAATCTTCTGCATAAACTGTAGGCACCGGTCGCGTTGTGAGAAACGGCGTATTATTTGCAGGGCCTGTCCCAAATGGTGCAGCCGGTGGCGCTACACCTGTGGTGGTGGTCGGCTGTCCTTCCGGGGCAGAAGCTTTCATCCCAATGATATTGATGAAAGAGTTGTGAGCTACGCCCATTTGCGCGGCAAAGCTACGCGACTCATAATGAGGACGGAGGTCTTTTGTCAGCGCCCCGGGTTTGGGGGCATTAAATGTCGTAGGAAAATATAGGTAACGCGCCATAGCAAGAACGTCTTCCTCGTCATTCTCCAATATGCCGTCCGTAAAATTAATGTCCAGTGTCAGCCTGGTTTCCACTGCGCGTGTATAATCAATGTCTTTGTTAATGCGCTCTAATGTAGCAGCCGTCGTCCCACCAATTACTGCATCACATATTGCCTCAATTGCCGAACCGTTATCTACAGTGTGACAGTAATCGTCAATATAATTTTGTATTTTTAACGGTTCGTAAACATCCGGCCCCCCTGCTGTGGATGAATGGACAACACCCATATACTGATTAATTAGATATTTGTTTAAGGCTGTTTTTTCCAATTCTACCTTACTTTCGGCGAGGGCAACACTGCGCACGTAAGATCCGATGCGGCACATTTGCTCGCTGGGATGGTAATCTTTATGTGCTCTGGCCTGAAGTTCTTGTAATTTGCGCTGAGTTTCCAGTTGTACACTTGCATCAATAAACATCCCGATCATTGTAGTTTGCTGCACCATAACTGCCGAAAACTCTTCGGTCATCATAGAAAACGGGCTGCCCCATTGTGCCGTTTGCTTGTCTCTGCCAGCGATACCAAGAATTGCACCGGTTAGTGCAAACACCTCGACCAAAGGCATACCCGTCGAGTCAAGCGGTAGATCACTTTGTATGCCCGCGCCTTGGAAAACAAGTTGCAGTTTGTTGTACTCATCGGGATTTATTTGTCCCTGATCCTTCGAATCGCCCAAGGTTGTTTTAAAAATTCCGCCCCAGTCAGCACTTAGTTGCTGTTGTTCCTGATTATTTTTCTTTGATATGACGCTCGTAAATTCTCCCAGCCCTTTTATCGAAACATCTATCTCGCCATCACGTGGGTTAAGGGCAAGCATGAGGTTCAGCAGTTCCGCAGGATCGGGCTTAGAACTTTCTTCCAGTGCTGTGGCTTTTTGTTTTCCCTTTTGCAGGATTTCGGGTTTTTCAACATTTAGCTCATATTTGATTATTCCTTCTTTGCCCTTATTTTTTGCGAATACATTTTTATCAATGGGAAGAGACAAGGTTCCTTGCTTATCAACTTGTGTCTGTTCTTCCGCAATAACCCCGGCACTCGATAAAATACGGTAATCTACCTGTGCTCCGGGAGTGAAGTTACGCAACGTAACCTTGGCAACATTGTTATGAGGTTTAAAAATATTTCCCGTTTTTCCTAAAGTTAGAACGCCAAACAGCATGGCCAGCGTTAAAACGATAGCTATAACTATGAATACCGGTTTTGCTGACTTAACTAAGTGCACAATAAATACCTCGTTTTCTCATCAATTCTGTTTTAACACCATACTCTGCTCATCAAAGGAGTGGATATTTGCTTCGACCTGACGCTGCAGATTAAATACCGATAATTCCAAAAGCACTGACATCGACGCTTCGGTGCGTAAATAGCTTTTGAGCAAATCAAACTTTTGAATCAGTCCAATCGCTTGCATGGCAACACCTTTACGTTCCACGTTTGCCGGTTTACCGTATAAATTCGTATAAAAGAGCGGGTTTTGGTAAGCTTTCTTGGTCAGTACTTCCATCTGTGCGTTATAGCTAGGGTTTGCACCAATATACTTTGTTACATAAGCTGGGGAAACGCCCAACTCTTTCAGATATGATTCCAAATAATCACGAGACCCTGCCGTTCCTTCCCCTTTCATCGCCATAAGAGCGTTAAAGCTGTTTTCCGCGACTTTGGTTTTTGCAACGATGGCTCGCAGGTCTAAATAAGCCTGCTGTGCATTCGTAGTCTCATCATCTGGAGAATTAAGCAAAGACACCTGATCCACGCGCGAAAATGATTCATATCCATAAAGGTTATTCGCCATTAAAGCCACTCCCTCATCCCCGTGTGACGGCACACCGCCCCCGGTTAAATCAAATCCGATGGTCCAAGGATCTTCAATGGCTCTTTGATAGTCAATATCTTTATTGAGGCGCTCTTTTTTTGCTCCCGTAAGTGGCGGCGTCAGTCCTGAGGAGCACATTGCAGACAAACTGTTATTGTTATCAAAACTATTGCAGAATTCTCTTTGGTATAATTCAAGGCGAATTGTGACATCTCCTTTTGTACCACTCCATGCACCGGTATCAACATTTCCCAAAAGCCGATCTGTTGAACGTTCACTTAAAATAAGTGCATTTGCCTCGCCTTTTCTTTCGCTGGCCGCCAAACTCTGGATACGTGTAGCAAATTCGCACATGCCTGTACTAGCGTGATAATCTTTATGAGCCCGTGCATGCATAATTTGTAAATCACGCTGCGCTTCAAGGTGTTGCTGGGCGTCGATAAATTGTCCAATAATCATGACTTGAAGTGCGCCCACACCGGCCAAATGGTTACCAATATGCATAAACATGGGCAGCATATGTTGTTGCCAGTATACAAGGTCAAACCATATCATCTGGTGAAATAAAAGCTGCATCCAGATATAGATGGTAATCATAAATTCCGTATGGGGCCAGTTATCGAGGTCTTCATCGAAGGAAGGCTGCTCGCAATCAGGACAGTGACAGCAGGCTGCTTGTGTCGACGGTGGATTAACGATAATGCCGGTAACGACAGATCCCATAAAGATCATAAAAATCAATATGATCTTTAAGGTTTTCGCATATCGCATTTTATCAAACAGTTTACCCATAGTTCCTAACAGCCTTGTGACTTTCTTGTTCAGCCTTATTGGTTGGTTTCATTTTTACTTATAGCCTGAATTTCATCTTCCACTTCTCTTTGTAATTCCTCTACAGCCATTTCCAGTAATATCGAGACATTGGCTTCACCGCGCAAATGACTTTTGAGCATATCAAATTTTTGCATAAGTTTAATGGCCTGCAAAGCCACTGTTTTCCGCTCCACGTTCGCCGGTGTATCATAAAGATTAGTGAAGAAATTCGGGTTCTGATATATCTTTTTCGTCAATATTTCCATCTGGGCGTAATAGCTGGGATTTTCGTCCATCAACAATAACAGCTCAGTAACGGGAACACCTAGTCCTATCAAAATGTTCTCCATATAAAGCCTTGCGCTTGTCTGGATCCTGTCAGTCGTGGCCGGGCCACTGACATATTTGTCAAGTACGCGCGGTGATTGAGCCTTCATGGACGCAATAGAAAACAAACTGTTTTCTGCGACAGAGCGTTTTGCAACAACTGCACGCATATCCTGATATAGTTCTTGCATAATGTTCAAGTCTTTTTTATCCGGTTTATTGGCCAGGAGCTTTGCCGGGGGTCGTGCAAACGTAACGTGGCCGAACAAATTAGCGACCATGGCCAGAATATGCTCTTCATCCTCATTATGTATTTCCGGGATTGCAGCTATGTCTAGAATTTCCTGATTCGAAAAGTCGATCTTGAGAGTCCATGGCTTATCAACAAGTGTGTAATAATCAATGTCCATGTTCATGCGTTTGCGCGCAGCGGCATTAAAGTCAGCATCATTGTCCCACGCTGTGACATTAGCGCAGACAGTTTCCAGTGCGGCATCTCTGTCTTTCTGGTTACAGAACAGCTGTTTGAAATGCACAATACGATTGTTCTGATCCAGATCATGACCATATGTCCCTGCCGTGTCTCCTTTACCCAGTTGGCGATCCTGAGAACGCTCGCTGAAAATGACAGCATATGTATCTCCATGAATATCGGCGTTAGCCAGACCTTTTGATAAAGAGCCAAATTCACACATACCAAGACTTGGTTGGAAATCTTTGTAGGTTTGTGCCTGAATTTCCTGCAATAATCTTTGCGACCCCAGTTGTATCTCCGCATCAAGAAACATACCGATGGCCATTGCCTGCTGTATTGCAACCGCTGAAAGCTGTTCAGTGGACAACATCATTGCCGGTAAAACAGTGTTCATCCATATATGTCCTAAAATATATTGCTCAAGCTCCATGAACTCATCATTAATGTGTTCATCAAGCACATCTTCCGTTTTGTCCCATAACAGCGCGTTGTCCCACATCCCGAGCCACGTTACACAAGGCACACACGCCTTGGCCTGACGCGGCATAATAAAGGCCAAAGAAAATACCAGACAACATATCAAAACCGGGTGCAGTAACCATATAACCCTCCCGGCAAGAATTCTCCCCTCCCACGCAATTCTTGCCTTAGCATTGCTAAACAATGAGGCTTCTTTGGCTGTATCCCTGTTCATAGGCTTTCTCATTGCTAATCATCCTTCCCTGTCATGCCTTTGTTAACACGACGGAATTTCTGATCCAGCTCCGTAGACAACATAACAGAAAGCAACATCTCCTGACGCAGCTCACTTTCAAATAAAGCTCTATCGATCATAAGCTCGATTGCTTTCATTGCTACTCCCTTACGTGCTACGTTCGCTGGTGTATCATACAATTTTGCGAAGAATTTCGGGTTTTCGTATATTTTTTTGGAGAGCATTTCCAATTGTGCATAATAGCTTGGGTTTTCGCCAAGAACCTCGAAAATCTCATCATCCGGAGTACCGACCGGCATAAGCTCCTGTAATATTGCTGCCATAAAAGAGGCTGTGTCCGCGCCCGTAGTCGCACTGCTTGTGCCAGATGATTTCATTGACACAATCGCATTAAAACTGTTTTGGGCTATGCCGCGTCTGGTCGTGACAGCACGCTGATCCAGATACAAACTGCGGGCGGCTGTATAGTCATGCATTTTGTCATAATTGATCGTTCGTGAAGATATTACGTTCCCATACAGGTTTGAAGACATCGCCAGTATGGCTTCTTCGTCAAGCGTGGACGGAACAGGTACTGCCGGCGGAATGGTCGCATCCGTAAAATTGATCTCCAGAGTGCGCGGGATTTCTATTAACCGGGTATAATCCAGATCTATGTTAACCTTTGAGCGGTCATTGGCACCCAGAATCACACCGACTCCGCTACCGTCATGATCACAAGCACGCTCCAGCCCGGAATCAGGTTCATCCCAAGCATTGTCTTTTTCATCACAGAATGTATCAACGAATTGGTGCCAACGGCCTGTCGGGTCGCCGATATCATCATGTCCGGAAGACGTGTTTTGCTTACCTAACTGACGATCCATAGCTATTTTTGACATAGCTAACATATTCAAACGTGACAGGCTTTCTGACGATGCGAGGCTTCTGGCATTGGTTCCGATCCAGCAAAAATCGTCGCTTGGATGATAGTCTCTATGCGCTTCGGCCTGTAGTTTGAATATCAAGCGGCTGGTTTCAAGCTGATTTTTAGCATCGAAAAAAGAACCAACCATTTCTGCCTGATATAGACCATAAGCGCTCAAATACTCTGTTAGCTCGGCCATAGCTTTAATCCAAAAATCCTCAAAAAAGGTCTCATTGAGAAATTCATATTCAAGGTTAATGATATAAGTAATATCGTCGACGATGATGGGCTCCCATATAAGATTAAGGATAACCAGCCCTGCCAGTGTAAGCACTAAATCCCCTGGCGTGCATCCTGCACAAGGGATACACAACGCCGCGTACACAGGTTCCGGTTTTACTGTTAGAGCAGAACCAAATAGTAGCGAGATAACAAGCAGCGTACTGACGAAACGTCTGAACGTACGCCCTCCGGGTTTACGTTGATCGCCCTGCTCGCCTGTCTCTTTTTTATGTTTGCTCCAGATAAACACTGTTTTCGTCCTACTAAATTTTACCTTTTATACTTCTTTTTTTCTAACGTGCTGTTGAACTCATAATTCGGTATCAATAACTATATTACTTGATTTGTAATTAATCCTCTTGTCCTACCGCCCCTGACAGGGCTTTGTTTGCATCACGATGTAACGCCCTTAGTTTGCTGGACAATAAAACAGAGATACTCATTTCCCGGCGAACCTGGCTTTCATATATTGCCCGGTCGACCATAAGTTCAATAGCCTTCATTGCCACTTTTTTACGTGCAACGTTCGTCGGCGATTCATATAAGTCGGCATAAAAGCTCGGATTCTGATAGATGCGCTTGGCAAGTATTTCCAGTTGTGAGAAATAACTTGGACTATAGCCGATCAGGCTGAATATATTTGATCCACTCAATGCGGGATCCTTCGGTAAAAGCTGGTCAATAACCGCTGCCAAAAAACGCCGACTTTGTTTTGTTTCCAACACGGTTGCTGAAAACGGCGGCACTATAACCGGAACGAAGCCATTTTCCATCTCATGTGCCGTTCCCGCAGATTTCAGAGCCACGATAGCGTTGTAACTAGCTTGCGCAACGTTCCTTTTTGCAGCGACACCGCGCAATGCAAGATATAGCCTTCTTGCATCATACCGTGATAACGGCACTTTTGTTAGTCTACGGGATAAAATGTTGTGTCCGTAAAGGTTTTTGGACATAGCAATAATATCTTCTTCATCGCCCGGCTGGTTAATCGGGCCAACGTAAAACATGTCTACCGGATCTATAGAGCTGTCCATTGTATCATCCGATAAATCAATTTCCAAAGTCCGCGGTTTTTCAATCAAGCGCGTGTAGTTGATGTCGCGGTTAAAGCGATGCTCATCATCCGCACCGATATCGTTACCAGAGCCTGATCCGTTATGATCACATGCCAGAACCAACCCTGTTCTGGACATGGTGCCTGCAGCTAAATTAAGAGGGCTGACCAGCGTCATTACAAGCGCAGCGTTACCGACTTCATCTTGAAAGTTATTGTCCAGAGGGTCACAATATGTGTGGACAAACTGATGCCAGCGGGACTTTCGATCATCTCCAAAGTCAATGCTTCCGGCCATATGTACATTACCCATTTGCCGATCTAAAGACATACTCGATAAGATCAATGCATTTAAGCGCCCTTTTTCTTCTGATCCACCTAGACTTCTGACGTTTGTACCAAAATAACAAAAGGTTTCGCTGGGAATATAATCTCTGTGCGCTTCATATTGAAGATGGCGTAGAACACGCTGCGTCTCGAGTTGCGTCTGCGCATCCAGAAATGCTCCGATAATCTGGGTATATTGCATGGCTATGGCAGACATCTGAGTAACCATCAGAGCCGACGCGACAGCGACTTCCTTATTAAGAAACGTGTCTATCAGCCAGTTTTCATAGGCGTCTGTGTCATCATCCCACTCTTGCCACGTGTTATTAATCAAATCAACATGAGACTGAGCAACATACGCTACTGCCGCACCGACATCCGGACACCCGGTACAGCACGCTAAAGTAACTCGTGGAACTGCCGTCAAGCTGAAAGAAAATACGGCCAGAAAAAGCGAAAGCTTTACAAAAAGACTTCCGAATTCATACCATATTGGCTTATTTGTCTGTTTTGCATCACCTGCATCAATCATCAAAAAACTCTTAAATCGGTAAGTATCGTGTCTTATGCTGCCTTATTTTCGATGTTTTTTCAACGAATTTTAAAATCTAGATCGTATTGAAGTTAATCGTTTGTAACATCGCGTGGTAGCTTATCACAGGCTATTTAAAAAAGGCACTAAATATTTCTTATACTTAGGTAGTGTAGTCACGTGTTATGTCCAGCTCTGAAATACGGATAATGATATTGAGTGAAAATTAATTGGGGTTTTTTGATAATTTTTGAGCAAATATCGTCACAGGGTTATTGTGTAAAAAGTTTTTTTGCGACACAATGCATCTTTAAAGTGTGAGCGATTGTTTTGAGTTTTGTGCTCAAAGATCAGTTATATACAGAATTGGTAAAAGCTATGGGTTTAGACCCTAAGCAATGGTGAAAAGTTCGTAATTTTTTTAACACGATCAAGAAGGCAATATGACAGAAAAAGAATCCGATAAAAAAAAGTCCATCTCCGGGTTGGGAACCGTTGTTATTCGCAATGAGTTTTACAGGGATGGATATAGAAGTCTTCTAAAGATGACCCTAATACAGAGTATTGTAATCCTCGGGTTAGTTGGAGCTATGTATTACACTATTAAAGTAAATCAGCCTCAGAACTTCTATTTTGCTACGACCGAAGATGGGCGTCTGGTGCCGATGGTACCATTGGGTGAACCAAACTTGAGTACGCCCGCGCTGATGTCCTGGGTGGCACAGGCCACGACCGAGGTGATGACTTTTGGCTTTAACGATTATCGGCGTCGGCTGCAAGAATCTTCCCGTAATTTTACCAAGCGAGGGTGGGAAAGTTTTACTCAGGCGCTACAACGCTCGCGTATTATTGAAATGGTTGAAGTGCATCAGCAGCTTATTACTGCTGCACCTAAAGGTGCCCCGATTCTGCAATCGGAAGGTCTGGTGGCCGGACGGTATCAGTGGGTCGTACAAATTCCGCTGGTTCTGACATACAGGTCAGGGACAAAAACTTCCAATACGGGACTTCTTGTAACGGTTATCGTCGTACGAGTTCCGCGCCTTGAAAGTTCTAACGGGGTGGGAATTGAACAGTGGATTGCTATGGCGCGTTAGATGTTTACAAGGTTTTTTTGTACTTTCTGTGGATAATACGTGACAACCTTGAAAATTCCATGTACCCTTGACACGTTTTTATGAGTATCTGGGTTAAAAAGATTCATGCATTATACAAACTTTTTTTACACAATGAGGTCAACCTTTGACACTAAAATTGTGACTTTCGGCCTTATGTTGGCATGTTCAGTTGCGTTAGCTGTCCCTGCACTGGCTCAACCTGAAACCTCTGACATGCCGAAAATAGACGTCCTGCCCGATGATACATTAGAAGCCGATACATTCGGTTTCGATGATAACGGGTTTGAATTTGAGAAGTCTGCTGACGAGCTCGAAGACTCTTTCAGAAAAGAGGCTTTTGATCAGGCTTTAAAACGGCTCATGCCTTTGAAACCTTCGGAAATCAGATCCGTGCTTGAGCGTTATGACCGAACCGTGGAATCGACTGAGCTTCCTGTTCACCCGTATCCGCGTCCTGAGTCGGTTGTGCAAAATATTTCTCTTGATCCGGGCGTTGCTCCTTTGATCGTAAAGCTTGCATTCGGATATGTGACAACACTTAGCATTTTAGATTCCACCGGCGCACCATGGCCAATCGAAGATATTAGCTGGGTTGGTGATTTTAACGTTGAAGAATCAACTGTTTATGAAGTAACACACATGTTGAGACTTTCACCGAAGAGTAAATTTGCTCATGGGAATGTTTCCATGCGTCTGGTCGGTCTGGATGCTCCTGTTATTATGACTTTTGAAACAGGAAGAGATGTTGTTCATTACCGCTTTGATGCTGTTGTCCCCAAACGGGGTCCGGGTGCCAAAATGCCACTGATAAGTAATGGTGTTACTCTGTCCTCCGGCGATCCGGATATGTCTATTGCTTTGGGCGGTGTTGTCCCCGATGGAGCTAATATACTGGATGTCTTTGGTGTTGACGGGCGCACAACTGCGTATGTGTATAATGGTATGACTTATGTAAGAACACCTTTAACACTTCTGTCACCAGGCTGGGATAGCTCTGTAACATCTGCGGATGGAACAAAAATATACGCTCTGGAAGAAACACCTGTGATTTTACTATCTGATCGGGGACGTATGGTTCGTGCCCATCTTACTGCGCGTGAGGATTTGTTAGATGAATGATGATCTAGACGAAGATATAATCGATTCTGACGAAGGTTTTGATGAGTTTTCTCAGAAATCCGGCTTGGGTAATGCTATTAGACGAAGCGCTCTTGCAAAAGTTGGTGTCGTTTTTGTTGTTTTGGCTTTTATTATCGGCGTTATGATGTTCTTCGGCGGTGAAGAAGAAAAAGAGAGACACTCCGTTGTGCCCGGTGGATCTCAGGTGACCTCAATCCCGGGTGCGGATGAAGAAATCGCCCCGGCATATATTGAAGCTGTGGAACAGCAAAACGAAGCCGACCTTGACCGCGCAATCGCCGAAGGCGGTAGTGCGATCCCCGTGCCTATTGAAACACCAGATACACGTCTTGAAGTGCCTGAGATAGAGGAAGAGACTGAAGACCCTCTGCATAGATGGCGTATGCTCCAAGAAGAACGTGTGGAACGTCAGATTAGGGCGCACAAGGTTGAAGGAGAACCGGTCACAGTGCTTGACGCTGAGCAACAAGACGAGGCTGTCAGAAATATGGCAGACTCCATGTCCAAGCAGATGCAGTCTGTTCTTTCCAAGACATCGGGAACAGTGACGATGAGTAGTAAGACACTCATTACTTATAATGATGATGATGTCGATTTGAATGGACAGCAGGCGAACGGGAGTGGCGGCAGTGGCGGCGGAGACGCGCCTTTTAACGAAGTGGATGATATCGAAATAATTATCGCTGCCGGTAGTATTTATTATGGCCAGCTTTTGCTGGAGGCTAATTCTGATATTCCTATGAAGGTTATGGCACAAGTGGTCAGCGGCCCTCTGAAAGGCTGGAAACTTCTTGGTAGTTTCACGGTCATGGATGATGCAGACATGCTTGCTATTACTTTTGACATGGCTGTGAACGACGAGGGAAAGCAGTATGAAGTTGAAGCCATTATGCTTAATCCTGACAGTGGCCTGCCCGCTATGAGAACAGATATTGACCACCGTTATTTCAAGCGGATCATTCTTCCTGCTGCTGCCGAATTTATTCGAGGTTATTCTGAGGCAATTGAGGAATCCGGTGCAACAACCGTGTATGTAGACGGCGATGCTGTGGTTGAGGGAGAAGAAGAATCGACCGATGAACAGGAAATCGCTGCCGGTGTAGCAATGGTTGGTTCAAAAATTTCGGGGATCGTCGATGATATAGCTGATGTTGAAATCAAAATCGTTATTGCTGCCGGTACACCAATTGGTCTTTTCTTTGCAGAAAACGTCGAAGATAGCGGAGACATTTAGCAAAAACGGGTTCCGGTTGATTTCGTGTCCCCTTTTTTAAAATTTGTAAAAAGCAAAGTCTAAAAATGGGATAATTCTTATGCCTGGTTCCAGCAAAAATTCAGACGTTTCCGATAACAACCCAGAAGAATTTGACGATGATCTCGAATTTGAAGACGAGTTCGGTTTTGATGAAGAATGGGACGATGATGAATATCTGGAACAAAGTCCCGTAGATGATGCCCCCCTCCAAGAAGATCAGGGTCCTGCTGCCGATACAGAAAAAGGGGAAATGGACAGCACCACGGAGGAAGCTATCCCAGTCGATTCTCCTCCTGTTTCGCCATCCGCCATTGTTGAAGAAGCCCTCGGGACAAAACAGGAAACTCAGATACAAGAAAATTTAGAGCAAATACCGGACGAAGATCTGAAACCGGAATCCAAACAACCGCCAAGAATAAAGAAAAAGAAAAAGCCTTTTATTTTATTAGGCATTGTTTTGACTATTCTTCTAATCGTTGGCCTTACAGTCTATAATACATTGCGCCAGTCATTGGCACCTACTCCAATCCCCATTGTTAAACTGACAGGTTCTCCAGAAGAGCAAAATGACGATAATTTCATTGATGAGGCGCAAAAACGGGTTGATGAAATAAAGCCTGTAGAGCAAGAGCTTAGCGATACCTCTGTATTGACCCCGCTGCCTTTTGATCTTGATGAGATGAAAACCGAGCGCCCCCCTCTTGAGCAAGCGCAATTAAGTGATAAGGGGGTTGAAGGGCTTGAATTATCTAATAATTCGGAATTTATGGATAGTGAGAGCGTTACCAACCCGTTTTCTGAGGATAATTTATTTGACGAAGAGCCGGAAGATGCGTCCTTGCCGGTAGTGGTCAGTGAAAACGAAACGGATGGGGAAGATGTCACTATCATAGAATCATCTGAAATGCAGAAATTACAGGTTCTTGATGATGGTTTTCTTTTCGATGAACCAGACGATTCGGATGATATGGCTTCGGTAGTTGAACTGATAAATAGAGCAAATGACGAAAATGAGACCGAATCACAAGATATTCTGGAAGAGAAACACCGGAGAATAGAGGCAGAGGCTGAAGCTGAAGCGAGAGCTAAAGCACAGGAAGAAGCCGCTCGTAGAGCTGCTGAGATAAAGGCTGTTGAAGCTGAAAAAGAAAAAACTAACGCCGACACTGCTGCTGTTACAGTGCAAAAAATTGAAAAAGCGGTGCCAAAACCACAATGGGAGATTCGCAGCATCCGTCCGGGACGTGCTGTCTTGTATGACACGGTTTCCGGCAATATAGAAGCTGTAGAACCTGGAAACAAAATCAGGGGATTAGGACGCATTAAAGAGGTGGCCAAGAAAAAAGAGGGCTGGGGTGTGTTTGGTTCTGAAGGAAATGTTACTCAATAATATTGAATTATTAAGTAAATTGGCGTAAAACATACCTTAAATAAATAGATGGATAATTCCGGCTATAGATAGAAAATGAGATAATTATATTAGGCAATGATCATGTGGCTGTGCTTTTTGTACTGACCGCATAGAGGAATATGGTTAGGAAACCTATAATTATTGATAAAATTTTAACTAAATTCCGGTATGATTGTTACACAATGCGGTGAATGTGTTTTAAATTTGCGTGATGCTCACTAAATATGTTGTAATTAATGCAGAGCGATTGCGTAAGGAGATATATACTAATGAAAAAGAGCCTATATTCACTTATATTTGGAGTGTTTTTTGTTCTACTCTTCTCTAAGCTTGGTTATGCTCAGACGGTTGACGATGTTGGTCAAAATATAGTTGACAGTGCCGCTTCTCTTCCCGGTCTTCTTGCTGCTTTATGTTATTTAGGTGGCCTGATTGTCGCAGTAATAGCTATTTTTAAAACAGTTGATCATGTTAATAGTCCGACACAGACGCCACTTAGTGTCCCTGTGATACGCTATCTTTTGGCCGGTGCCCTGTTTGGCCTACCTATTATTTTTGAAGCTGCTTGGGTTACCATTAACGGCCCGGGTGCAGAAACGGACTTTGACCCGATTTCTAATGACAATGCACACACCTTCATAACGTTTTGGGCGTTTCTCGGTACAATGACCTTAACAACATGGGTGGGAATAACCTTCAACTCCATACTTGGTCAAATCATGGCTTCCGTCGAGGGAATGCCGGGCTTGGTCGCGGCTGTCGGTTATTTACTCGGTATAGTGATATCGGTATCGGCTTTGTATAAAACACGTGATCATGTCGAAGATCCAAGCAGGGTTCCGTTGAAAGACGCTGTCATCCGCTATCTGACGGCCGGTGCCTTATTTGCTATGCCGACTGTCTTTGACGCCATGTATACCACCATTTTCGGTACGGGTATGGGGTTTTTGGGCACAATTACCGCTATCTTTGCCGGAACCGGTTTCCTTTATTCTACGGAAACATCTAATTTTGAGTGTCTGGGTATATTCTTGGGGCTTGGAGACACTCTTGGCGCGGTAATTTGTAATAGTTTGCTTACTTCCAGTGCCATGCCTGTTTTCCTCAATTCCATATCTTATTTGATGGGTCTGGTATTGGGCGTGTGGGGTGTTTTGAAGATAAGAGATCATGTAATCGAACCTTCGCGTACAGCTGTTAGTGAAGGCGTGATGCGCTTGCTGGCCGGTGGTTGTTTCTTCTCCTTGCCTTATCTAATAACAGTTCTTCAGTCATCCTTCTTGACTCCCATCCTTATGGGAGTGACTATGTTTACTACCAATACCGGGTTTAACTCGACAATTGGACCAGGTTGTGGATTGGGGGCAAACTCGCTTGATGAAGCTATGGGCTGTTTCATGCTCGATATTATGGGACCTGCGCACGTAGCCTTGAATTTCTTCTCCTTTATGGCTGGTACGATCTTTATTATGATCGGTATTTCAAGACTTATTAAGTCCTCGCAGGAAGGTGCGCGTGGTCCTGGAGGCATAGGAACATTCGGAACATTTGTCATTGGCGGTATGCTTTTATCGGCATCTACCCTTTTACGTGCGTTTTCTTCGTCGATGTTTGTCAGCCCAGTCACATATACGTGGGCTACTCTGCAGTTTACAGGCGGTATGGCTCCGGCAGAAATAGAGGCAATACACAACGTTATATCCGCTGTTTTGCAGTTCCTGATTGTTTTAGGGATGATCAGTTTCGTGCGTGGCCTGTTTATTATGCGTGACGTTGCTGAAGGTAAAGGAAATGCCTCGACAATGGCCGGTATGACCCACCTGATAGGTGGTGCGTTAGCAGTGAATATGGGGCCATTACTTAACTCTATCCAAGAAACATTAGGTATCACAGCTTTTGGCGTGAGCTTTGGTCTGTAAAAAAAGAAAAACATAAGTGCTTTTCTTGCTATTTCCCTGATTATTTTCGTGTTTTTTTAGGTAGTTACATTTTTTTCATTTTTTGTGAAAAAAAATGTGGCAACTTTATGGCAAAGGTGCTAGGCTTGATATAGTAGGTAAATTACTAAATTGATAATGAGGAGGAACGTTAATGTTCAAAAAATCAAAAACTACATACTACACTATGGGTGCGGCAATGACCGTTGGAATGCTGGCAGGTAATGCACATGCTGCTAACAACTTTGGTTCCATTGCTAATAGTATCAACACATCCATCGCATCTCTACCTGGCTTGATCGCGGCTATTGCGTACCTTGCTGGTTTGCTTCTTGCTGTTCTTGGTGTGATGAAAATTAAAGATCACGTTGAAAACCCATCACAAACACCTTTGAAAGACGGCGCTATTCGCCTGATGGCAGGTGGTATGTTGTTCGGTCTTCCGATCTTACTCGAAGCTATGACAGAAACACTGAACACTGCAGACACAGGTTCAGGTGCTTCTTCAGCGAATCTTCGCTCTGTAACTTTCGGTACTATCTAATACCTAACGCAGAAAAAGGTGACTGTGGAACTATTATCCATATCACTAGGACTCCCAAGGCAGCGCCTAGGAGTCGGACAAATAAAAAGCGGAGCCAGCAAATCTGGCTCCGCCTCTTCTGTTTCTGCCGAAGGTAAAATATTAACCAAAGAATTGAAACAAAAGATCTTCTCCCGTGACAATGACACATGTCAGTGCTGCGGTTTTAAGTCCAAAAAATATCAGGAAGTTCTCTTCGTAGACGGTGATCATAATGATCTGTCAGAAGGTAACCTGAAAACAACCTGCATTTTTTGTCACCAATGCTTCAACCTTGATAAGGTCAGTGTTATGCGATCCGGCGTTTTACTATGGCTCCCGGAAGTATCACAGGCTGATTTACACCATATTGCACGTGCGATATATGTAGCACGTATTTCTCAGGGTTCTATGGCCGATGCCGCACGTAAGTCCCTTGATACGCTCATGCAGCGCCGTGAAGAAGTTAGGACACGTATCGGTACTGATGATCCGTATATTCTGGCTATGGTGTTGCAGGATTATCTTACAAACCGCCATTATCACAACCGTGACAAAAAAATAGCCGGCGTGCGTTTATTCCCGCTTGACCGACGTATCATTAAAGAAGCGGATCTGGAGTTTAACCAGTTTCCTCAGATTCTGGCTTACTGGCGTTCAAAAGATGGGCCTTTTGGCGGTAAAACACCACAAAAATGGTTCGATATATATCATCAGGTTTTAGAAACGGCTTGATTATTCTTAAATGAAACTACTATAACCTTCCAAATCTCTTAGAATTGGTCTTTTTGATGCTTTCGGTGCTTTTTGTGCTGGAATTTTTTGTGTATTCTTTGTAATGGTATTCTTGCAATATTGGCGTGAGCGTTTTTCTGGTGTAATTTAGGTGTAAAATGATAATGTCTTTACCCCGATTGAAATAAGCCTGTAACTGGTTTCTATAGTAGATTGCTCTAATTCTGCTGTATGAATTTATTTGATTATACGTTAGACTCTTTTGTCGAAATTTTTTAGTGAGCGAGATAACCGTATCGTAATATGAAACTCATCGATAAATTAACAGCCCCATTTCAAAAAGCGATGCGCTTTACCGTCTCCTCTTTCATCCGTTTGGAAACTGCGCAAAATGAAACAACGCTTGTTGCGACAGAAGGCTCTTTAGTGTCTTATGTGCGCGTTTATGGCAGTAAACAGATTATTGGTGACGAAGAATACAAAAATATTGTTGAGACCTCCAACATTAAAATCGGGGCGCGTTTTGATCGCCTTGGCCACGCGATGCAAGTATATTTTGTGCGCGACCCTTCGCGCATTAGACAAGTACTGGAGGATCAGCTTAAACCCAGCCGTCAGAGCGCCGAGATGATCGGCATAGATCTGAATGATTTGTTTGAAGAAAAAATTTCACACCTCGAAAAATTTCTCACACATGAAGAGCAATATTTTGTTTTATGGACCCGTCCGTCGGCTCTGACCAAAAGCGAAGTTAAGCGTGCAGGTAAGAATGCGAAAGAAGAGGGTAAAAACTGGGTTCCGGCAGCCGGGTCACAATATCCGTACGGTGTTCTGGAACCGCTCAAAACCCGGCATAAAAGTTTTATTGGCGCGATGATGACTGCTTTTGATGAGTTGAACATTGAATGTCAGCTTCTTGAAGTACATGAGGCCTTGAATTCTATTCGCTGTAACCTCTTCCCCGACCGGGCCAACAAAAAATGGCGTGCCTGTCTGCCGGGTGATCCTATTCCGCCGCGCGCACCACAAAGTGCGGTTGATATGTCTGATATTTTATGGCCGAGCCTGCCTAATCAGATTACCGCTGCTGATGCCAAAGTTCTGGGTAAATCCGTCGTGCGTATTGGCAATCTGCTATGGGCGGGTGCGGATATGACTCTTGGCCCTATGGATCCTACTCCGTTCCCGGTATTTTTGAATCGTCTTGTTGAGGCCGATATTCCATTCCGTATTTCTTTTCTGATTGAAGGAGGGGGCGCTTCAGCTATTGCGTTTAGGACATTTGGTGCAACGATTCTGGGGCCGACAAATGCCGGTAACAAGCCTATTAAGTATTCACTGGAAAACTTGGTCGCGCTTGGTCGTAGTGAACCTGTGGTGAAAGTCCGTATTTCTTTTGCTACCTGGTGCAAAATTGACGAAAAAGAAAAAATTCTGGATCAGCTTTCCGTTCTTTTACAGTCTTTTGAGAGTTGGGGTTATTGCCAAGTGAGTGAACACTCTGGAGATCCTCTGGATTGTGTCATGTCTTCGGCAATGGGGATTCATTGCGGAGGCACTGCACCATCAGGTATAGCACCGATGATCGATATTATGCGTCTGTTGCCGTGGCAGCGTCCGTCCAGTCCGTTTGAAACGGGGGCAATGATTTTCAGGACACCTGACGGAAAAATATGGCCGTATCAAACAGGAACAACTTTGACAACGACGTGGTTCGACCTGATTTTTGCGCAACCTGGCGGTGGTAAGTCCGTGCTTTTGAACACGCTTAATTTCGGAACCTGTATCACACCAGGTTTGAGCAACCTGCCTTATGTTGCGGTGATTGACATTGGCCCTTCTTCCTCCGGATTGATTTCCCTCATTAAGGAGGCCTTGCCCCTGAGCAAACAATATCTTGCTAATTATTATCGCCTGCAAATGGCACACCAATATGCGATTAACCCATTTGATACACAGCTTGGATGCCGCTACCCGCTTCTTGACGAGCGTAGCTTTCTGGTCGAGCTTATGACCTTACTTACCACACCACCAGGCTATGATAAGCCCTATGACGGTATGCAACAGCTTTGTGGTCTCGTAGTTGATGAGATGTATCGCTGGCGTGATGACGCGTCGTCAAATGCCGAAGCGCGTCCTTACCTGCCTCGTCTTGAAACGGAGATTGATGCTGCCATCCAAAAATTTAATATCCACTTGCCGTTTGATCCATTCTGGTGGGATATTGTTGATAAAATGTTTGAACTTGACCAGCCGCACTTAGCCAATCTGGCGCAGCGCCATGCTGTACCGACTTTGAACGACTCGATTACGGCTGCCAGGAGACCACAAATCCGTACGCTTCTCGAAGAAACTTCGGTGGGTGTAAGCGCGGAAAGTGTAGTCGGTGCATTTGAGAGGATGATTACCTCAGCTATTCGTGAATACCCTATTTTGTCTTCGGTAACACAGTTTGATATTGCCGATACACGGCTCTGTTCTCTGGATTTAATGGACGTGGCACCACAAGGGGACGAAGCGGCTGACCGGCAAACGTCTATTATGTACATGCTGGCACGCCATGCTCTTGTGCGTTCGTGGTGGATGAGTGTCGATACATTGCAAAATGTCCCCGAGAAGTTCCGCGAATACCATGAATTGCGATTGCAGGATATTACAGAGACTCCAAAACGTATGAACTTTGATGAGTTTCACCGTACC
Source organism: Alphaproteobacteria bacterium (assembly GCA_023141075.1). Lineage (GTDB taxonomy): Bacteria > Pseudomonadota > Alphaproteobacteria > Micavibrionales > Micavibrionaceae > UBA1672. The sequence continues at coordinate 3,317 of JAGLKL010000001.1, read as the reverse complement.
AGTAAATCTAAGGCCGTGCGTGCACAGGTTATCCGGGACGTGCGTGAAGGACGGAAACGCGGTGTGCAAATCGTTTTAACCTCCCAGCTTATTGACGACTTTGATAAAGACATGGTTGATCTGGCAACCGGTGTTTGGATTTTGGGTACGGCGATTTCCGATAAAGCCGTACAAGATGTGGTCGAGCGCTTTGGTCTGTCCAATACTGCGCGTCATGTTATGCGTTATAAGTTGACCGGTCCGAAATCAATCGGAGCACCGGCACTGGTCGTGATCGGTTCGACATCGGGACGTTACGAGCAGCATATTTATAACACACTCGGTCCTATTGAGCTGTGGGCGTTCTCTACTTCAGCTGAAGACGTCTCTATCCGTAACCGTCTTTATTCGATATTGGGCGCAGCCCGGGCCCGGCAGATGCTGGCAATGAAATATCCCGGCGGTAGTGCGCGTAACGAAATTCGTCGCCGCGTCTTGGCAAATAGTGAAGACGGAGATTCCCGGCAATCAATGATTAGTGGTGTGATTGCAAAAATTGTTGACGAACTTGTCATCGAAAGTAAAGCGTCTCAGGAACATGAAGACGCCAAGCGAATAAAATTACGTGTCTCATAGTTAACCGGCTTATTAAGACAATGGATCAGAAAAAAGAAATTGCACAACAGACGATTATTGAAGACGAGCCTAAAATTAGCCTCGCCGAAAAACTTAAGAAAAAGAAAAAGCATCAACGCAAAAAATTTATTAAGCGCTCGCTTCTGGCGATTATTCTTTTATTCTTTTCGTATTCTACGTGGTTTTTGTTTAAACCCTTTAAAGCTTCTGCTGAATATGGAATATGCCATACACTGCTGGAACTCCATATTACCTATCCTTACTCACTTTATGTCAGCGAGATGAAGATCAAGCGTGATGGCGCGATGAAGTTGTGGTACACACATACAGATGCTTTTGGAGGATACCGGATGGAGCCGTTCATTTGCAGGGTTGAATTTTTTCCCGATCCGAATACAAATGTTAATCTACCAAGAGTTACAGAATTGAAGTTTAATAAAGTAACTGTAGGTCCTGAGCAGCTTGCTTTCCTGAACAATGCCATGCCTTATTTTGTTGCCTTTCCGTTGGTTAAAAACTACCCGGTACCACTGCCTGACAGTTTGGCAGACCTTCAATTTGATCCTGAGTCGTATAGAAAAATTAAGATCGATCCTGAAAAGAAATCGCATTAATTTATAGTGTAGTAGTTTCACTTAAGAATAGTCAAAACACGGTTGAAATATAGATATGAAATATAAAAAGCTTGGTCGAACCGATCTGGACGTTAGTCTGATTTGTTTGGGCACTATGACATGGGGGCGGCAAAACACCCTTGAAGAAGCTCACTCCCAGATGGATTACTCTGTTGAGCAGGGAATCAATTTTTTTGACACCGCAGAGATGTACGCGGTACCTCCTACACCTGAAACCTACGGTAAGACGGAAACGATTATCGGTGAATGGTTTGCAAAAACCGGAAAACGGCAAGATATTATTCTGGCTTCAAAAGTTGTCGGGTCAGGCATACCTTGGGTGCGCGAAGGCAAGAGCAAAATTGACCGTAAAAATATCCTTGAGGCAGTAGAAGGGTCGCTAAAACGCCTGCAGACCGATTATATTGATTTGTATCAGCTTCACTGGCCAAACCGTGAATTTTATCATTTCGGGCAATATTGGGGGTATAACCCTAACTTTTCAGCAAAAGAGCAAGAGGAAAACTTTTTTGAAGTTTTGGAAACGCTTGATGAACTAGTCAAAGACGGGAAAATCCGACATGCAGGTCTTTCGAATGAATCGGCATGGGGCGCAATGAAATATTTGCAGCTATCCGAAAAACATGGTTTACCGCGTATGGTTTCCATTCAAAATGAGTATTCCCTACTCTATCGTTTGTTTGAACCTGATATGGCAGAGATTGCTTTAAGTGAAGATATTAGCCTGCTAGCCTACTCGCCTTTGGGGGGAGGGATGATTAGCGGCAAATATCTGGATGGTGTCCGCCCGCCGGGCACACGCTGGGCGATAGATAAGCGCCCTCTTCATCGCGATACGCCGCAAGCCAATGACGCTGTGCGTGCTTATATAGCTGTGGCGGAGAAACACGGGCTGGATGTGTGTCAGATGGCACTGGCCTTTGTGAATATGCAGCCCTTTGTTACGGTCAATATCATCGGTGCCACCTCGATGGAGCAGCTTAAATCTGACATTGCTTCGATCGATATTACGCTGTCTCAGGCATGTATTAACGACATCGCCGCTTTGCGCAAGAAGTTTCCAATGGCTTATTAGAGTCTAAACCCATAGCATTGGTAGGGTAATCCTCCCAAATTAATGGGTATGAGAGGTAGAAAATTTTGGAGAATAGGTTATTTTGAAATGAGTTCTTGAGGAACAGCAATATTTAAATCTTTAGCTTTAAAAGCTAATTGCTGACATGACCCGGCACTAAGCGGAATGCCCTGTTTCATTCGAATGTTTTTTTCTTTTCTGGATTTCTCTCCAGCTATTCGAACAGGCTTATCCGGTGTTTTTGGAGATACATTCCTTACGTGTTGTACATATTTCTGTGCTTGCTTTTGCATATGATCTAGCCCTGAAAATGATTCAGGATTCCACATTACAACGAGAACATTATTAAGGAGTGGCGTACCTTCCGGTGCGGGCGGTGTAAAACCACCAGACAGCCCCGCTACCAAAAGATCAATAAACATGGAAATTCCAAAGCCCTTATACCCTTGCTCACCACCCATTGGCATAAGAGCACCTTTTGGCTCTTCAAAGAGAATTGCCGGATTTGTTGTCATTTTACCTTTAGAATCTTGGATCAGATATGGGGCACAGTCCTCACCGGAAATATGAGATAATCTTATTTTTCCAATTGCAGCCGCGCTCGTAGATATATCCAATATGAACGGTTCGTCATCAGATGTTGGGATGGCGAAAGCTATGGGATTTGTACTTGTACATGCTTCTTTTCCATCAGGTGGTGCAACACATTGTAAAGCACCATTATCATTCACTGTAACAAATCCGGCAAAACCCCTTTTTGCAATATTTTCCGCCCATTCTCCTAATCTTCCAATATGACCACAGTTGCGCATTGTTCCGGTGACAACACCAATTTCAGATACTTTTTTGGATAAAATATCCAAAAATTCAGGCATAAGAACTTGCCCTAACCCTTGTTTTCCGTCAGCAACACAGAGATTTTGATTGTCACGAATAAACGATATTTTACCGTTTGCCACAACCTCGCCGTTTTTTAAGGCATCCAGATACCC